>JAFSPP010000066.1 GCA_017451425.1 Clostridia bacterium
ACTTCAAAAATGTCCCTCGTATTATGGGCGCCGGGACCGAGCGCCTTTTGTAACCAAAGAAAGTAATTAACGTCTCTCATATGAAGGCTTCACCATTTCCCACATAATTACGGAAGCTGCCGCTGCCGCATTAAGTGACTCCGCTCTGCCTGTCATTTTAATCGTTATACATTTCTCACAACATTCCATAGTGCCCGCGGTGACACCGTTGGCCTCATTTCCGACAACCACTATTACGCCGCCCCCGAAATCGACTTCGGTAAGACTTGCAGCATCACTTTTCGGTGTCGAGGCGTATGTCTTCATTCCCGCATTCTTCGCACTCTCTATTGTCTTCGTAACATTATCAGTCTCGATTACGGGTATCCTGAGCAGGGCGCCCATGGATGCTCGCAATGCCTTAGGACTGCAGACATCACATCCGCCGGAGACAACTATTCCGTCAATTCCGAACGCCTCTGCGGTTCTGCTTATGGCGCCCAGATTTGCCGGGTCCTGAATGTTCTCAAGCAAGACATACTTGCCCGAGGGGTCAAT
This sequence comes from Clostridia bacterium, assembly GCA_017451425.1. Lineage (GTDB taxonomy): Bacteria > Bacillota > Clostridia > Oscillospirales > Acutalibacteraceae > UBA1227. Next base: position 538 of record JAFSPP010000066.1, read on the forward strand.
GTCGCAGCCCTTGTTTTCAGAGGCCACGACTGCGAAGATGCCCTGTGCCGTTTTCGTGTCGGACATCTTCTCCGCGACATTGTCCGAAATTTCGAAGCACTGCTCCGAAACCGAGACAATCTCGTCTATTTCAGCCTTATTGCTTTCATATATCTCACTTGTGAAATATACCTCTTTTACGGTACGGCCGCTGCGCAGAACATCGCTGCAGAGACGCAGCCCCTCAAGGACAAAAAGGCCGCTGTCCCTTCTGTTTTTCGCAGAGGAGACGAGCGATGTATATGCCTTTATCTTCGGGTTGTTTACGCTTGTGATTCGTTCCATAAAAGCCTCAATAAAGCAAAAGACACGCCCGCGTACGCATGTGCGTACGGGCGTGTTTTTTTCGGATTATTTTGCGAGGGCAGCTTTTGCCTGATCGCAAAGAGCCGTAAATGCGGCGGGGTCGGAGATTGCGATCTCAGAGAGCATCTTTCTGTTGAGGTCAATCTCTGCCTTCTTAAGTCCGTTGATGAAGGTTGAGTAGTTCATACCGTTCATCTTGCAGCCTGCTGAGATTCTGGTGATCCAGAGTCTGCGGAAATCTCTCTTCTTCTGCTTTCTGCCGATGTAAGCGTAGTTACCGCTCTTCATTACGGCTTCTTTGGCTGTCTTGAAAAGAGCATGCTTTGAGCCATAGTAGCCCTTAGCCATCTTAAGTGTTTTATTTCTGCGCTTTCTTGTCATCATAGCGCCTTTAATTCTAGCCATAATTCACAATCCTCCGATAATTAATACTTGTAGGGTACGAGCTTCTTGATCTTTGCCTGATTTGTCTTGTCAGCAACAAAGGACTTGCGAAGATTTCTCTTACGCTTTGTGCTCTTCTTTGTCAGGATATGTGACTTGTAAGCGTGGTTAAGCTTCGGCTTACCGTTCTTGGAAACTTTGATTCTTTTCTTAGCGCCTGAATGTGTCTTGATTTTCGGCATGATATATGTCCTCCTTAGAATGATTTACTTGGTTTTGAGCGGTGCAAGGAACATGAGCATCTGTCTGCCCTCGAGTTTCGCGGCCTTCTCGACCGTGCAGTACTCGGAACAGGCTTCGGCAAATTTCTCCATGGTGACAAGTCCGTTCTCGGGATGAGCCATCTCTCTTCCGCGGAAACGAATGGAAACCTTGACTTTATGTCCGGCCTTTAAGAACTTGACAGTCTGATTGACCTTTGTCTCAAAGTCATGCGTATCGATTTTAAGTGAGAGTCTTGTCTCCTTAACCTCGATAACCTTCTGGTTTTTCTTGGCTTCCTTTTCGCGCTTCTGTTGCTCGAAACGATACTTGCCGTAGTCCATGATTTTGCAGACAGGCGGGTTCGCCTGCGGCGCAATCAAAACGAGGTCCAGATCTTTCTCAGTCGCAATGTGCAGAGCATCTTTTGCGGACATGAAGCCGAGCTGCTCGCCGTCATCGGTTACAACTCTTACTTCCTTTGCTTTGATATCCTCGTTAATCAGGACTTCCTTAGTCTTTGCCTGTGCTATACTTACACACCCCCGAAATAGAATAAAAAAAGCGGACAGAAATACTCTGTCTGCTCAATACTTTTTCCGTATTGACCCATGAACCTTAAGACATAGGTGAGAACAGAGCGTCCTTCTTTATTGCTCAGTTATAATACAACGCCCGTGTTCTTTTGTCAATAATATTTTTATCTTGACACCAAAAGCACTGTTGCGTTATCATATACCCACATCAAACGCGGATTTAGCTCATCTGGTAGAGCGCCACCTTGCCAAGGTGGAGGTAGCGGGTTCGAGCCCCGTAATCCGCTCCACACAAAAACGCACACTTTTCTTGTTAAAGTGTGTGTTTTCTTTTTATGAATTTTTAAGTATAATATGTCTCGTACGGGAGGATTTCAAATATGAAAAATGAATCGCTGAACCTCATAGGCGAGAACGAAAGAATACTCTATGAAGGAAAACCCGACCTCAAGTGTTATATCTTTGAAACCGTTTTCAATCCTCTGCTCCCCTTCGCGCTTTTGTGGGCCGCCATAGACCTGGGTATTTTCGGCACCGTGATTTTCGATATGGGAGGAGAGGAGAAGAGCCTTCTTTTCTTCCTCGTGCCGTTTCTGCTCCTTCACATGATGCCGGTATGGATCTACATAAGCGGTATAGCTTTTATGCTGCTGAGGTACAGAAACACAAATTACATCGTCACGGACAAGGCAATTTACACCTCCGGCGGCATTTTCAACAAGCAGATTAATAACAAGTCCTTCGGAGAACTCTCACACATAAATGTCCATAGGGGTATCTTCGATCAGCTGTTCGGCGTAGGCGACATAATCGCGAACTCATCGCAGCACAGCGAAAACGGGCCTGCCGCTGTCGCGATAAACAGCATTTCAGACTATGATGAGGTATACAAGCTTATCAAAAAGGTACAGGAGGATGTCTACACCGACATCATGTACCCGAACGATTTAAGACCTCCGGAAAATCACGGTTACAAAACCGAGTACAAGGGCTGATTATTTTGAAAACAGTTAAGTTCCGAATAAAAACAAAGCAGGGCAAAGAGGAGCGATGCAGCCTGACGCTCATCGAAGACTTCGGTATTGAAGATGATGCGAAAGCCTCCGGCGGAGATCGCCAGCTCTGCCTCTGCGATGACGCGGCGTATGAAGAATACATAAGTGAAAACAAAGGACTCTGCGTCACACGCTTCATGCCCAACATAACGACCGCCGGTCTTGATTATAAAGACCTCAGAGCGGGAGATTGTTTTCGCATAAACGGAACTGAAATCGAGATAACCGGTACCGCAAAAAAGTGCTTTCCGGAATGTGAGTTTGTACAGAGCGGTGCCGTATGTCAGATAAAACGTACCGTTGCCTTTGCAAAGATAAGAAAAGGCGGAACCATAAATATCGGAGATGAAATCACAGATGGATAACCTTTTCGAAAAAGTACAAAAGGCCTATGTCGCCAGAAAGATGCGCAAGTCATACGGCATAGACATCAATGCGCCGAAACCGGCTGAGAGAGGGCTGAACTCTGAGGTCGTCTGGTCAGGCGAACCGCTTGCAAAACAGAAGTGGACAAAATATGAGTGGCTCTTCCTGCCTCTCTCCTGGTTCATCTTCTTTGCAGGTGTTTTCTGGATGGCAGCTCTCAAAGAGGTAACCTTCCTCCATGTCTTTGCCGTCCTGCTGACCCTCATCGGCATCTACTGCATCTTTTTCAGAAATCACTTCAAAAAAGTAAAGCGCAGAAAGTACTCCTACGAGATAACATCCGATGACATCACCATCATCTACACCACTCGCAAGGAAGTCAAGGTACGTCAGCTTCCTCTCGACACCATAAAATATGTCGCGTACTCCATACGCAAGAACAAGATCGGATCCATCTACTTCAATTTCCCGAACGACTATGTCGACATCCTTCGCCTCATCTTTTCAAACTCGGGCCTCGGCAGGTTTGATGAGCACATCTTCGCGTTCTACGAGATCGTTGACGCGGATGAGTTCCTTGAGGAACTGAAGACCCGCCTCGGCGAAGAAGTCATCTACGAAAAAATATGATTTAAAGGGCACCCTGCCGGGTGCCCTTTTTTATAGTATTTATAAATACTATAACTCTTATCCGAATCCTTTGTCGTTTTCCAGCAAAACGGCGCGGCTGAATGCTCCCTCGAGACCTTCCGCCTTGATAGGCAAGGCGACGAGGTAGTATGTACCGTCCTTGACCTTTGAGAGGTCAAGGTTTTCAAGCAGGACGGTACCCGCTCCGAGGAGCGCCCTGTGCGCGGCGGCCTCATTCTCGCCGCCGAGGGAGACGCAGTCGTAACCCAAAAGGTCATATCCGAGGGCGGCGATATCCTCCGCCGCGCCCCCGAAGAATACATTGTCCGGCTGTGTCCTTAAGATAACCTTGCTTATATACCTCGGGAAATATCTCTCGACAACCTCACCGGTTATCAGTCCTGCGGGCAGTGTGATCACGGCTGCATTACCCATGCATTTCTCGAGAGGTATGGAGGCTACATCGCCCCCGTCATCAAAGAAATGAAGAGGCGCATCTATGTGAGTGCCCGTGTGTGTGCAGGCATAAAGCGCAGAGAGATTGTAAATATCCCCGAACTCAAAACCCTTTATCTTTTGTATCTGCGGTGCGGGATCGCCCGGATAAACGGGTGCGGAAAACAGTTCCCTTGAAATGTCATAAATAATCATCAGGCTGCTCCTTTCCCGCCGAAGACGGAGAAGAGATCTCCGGCCACATTGCTGAACGCATCTTCTATAAGTTTGCTTATAAGCGCGTTTACCGCTTCCTTAAGCTGAGGGTGATTGTTTACGAGTTCACCGAAAACATAGTCCCTGAACTGCTCTTTCAGAGTTGTCGAATCAATCGGAATGACTTCGGAGTTCTTCGGAATCTCATAGGCCTCAAACGGTGCCTTTTCAACCTTTACATCTGCAGTTGCAGACAGATTGTCAGCGTAATACTCAAAGGCATATACTCCCTCTTCCGTCGGACTCTTTGCAGCCATGATACAGGTCGCGTTTTCGCCCTTCTCATCAGCAAGACCGATTGAGACACCGGTTATGTGATTGCGCTTGTCAACGAAAAGGTTTATGACTGCCTCCTTAACTCCCTTGTTCTTAAAATAGCTGATCAGACTTTCGTCCATCATTTCGCTGAGGTTCTCAATGGGAGTAATCATGGAGATGTTTTCTCCGCTGACGGTAATCTTTCCGACAGTCATACTTCTGTCTTCGTTCACAACGGAGATTTTCATGTCCATGTCATCCGTATCAATAACCTTATCCGGTTTCTTTATCTTTCCGTCATCTATGACGGGATTTTTATTCTCACGTCCGAGCCATTTCCCGCCGAGCTGATCAAACTTTATATACTGCTTTGAGCCCTTGAAAATCATCTCTCCGGAGAGCAGTGCGGCATCCTTGTCCGAAATAACGGTCGTCGCCTTCAGGCTGTCCTTCGAAAAGTAAATATTTCCGCCGCAGTCCAAGGTATTGATATAGTCTGATATCGCCTCGGCAGCTGTATCGCTGTTCATTATTGCGGACTTGTCAAGATTCGCTTCAATGTCGGCCCTGTAGCTGTACGCGGTCTGCGCCTTCGTCTGTTTTGCCAGGTCCCTTGTCGTACGACCGGTATTCTGAGCCAGTGTAAACACGGCATACGCCTCGTCCGACATAACCGTCTGGAAAAACTCCCTCGGCGCCGCGGAACACCAGATTACGCCTACGGCGACCGCTCCGAGCAAAATTCCGAAAACCAATGCAAGAATTCTTCTTATCATGAAAATGCCCTCCGCAAAATCATATAACAAGACTATTTTATCATATATAAAGGAATTATTCTCCAAAAAATTTCAAACAAAAGTTTGCATTTGCCGAACAGATGTGCTATACTTTCATTGAACATTTGTACATTTAGGCAGAAAGGAGTCCGTTTTTATGGAATTTGAAAACTTAAATGACACTCAAAAACGCATATATGAATACCTGCTCGACCGCAGCCGCAAGACCGCTGTTCCGGCATCTGTCCGTGAAATAGGCGCGGCGGTCGGTCTTCGCTCCACCTCTTCGGTTCAGGCAAACTTAAACTACCTCGAAGAGGCAGGTTACATTACAAGAGACCCTCTCCTCAAGCGCTCAATCAGACTGAACGTCCAGGACGAGGCCAAGAACTACCATGAAATTCCGCTTCTCGGAACAGTGGCTGCCGGAGCCCCCATCCTCACCGCTGAGCAGATTGAAGCCTACATCCCCTTCGGCGGTCCCGTCTCCTCTGACAAGGAGCTCTTCGCTCTCCGCGTCAAAGGCGAATCCATGACAAATGCCGGCATTCTCGAAGGCGACGTCATCATCGTCGAGAAGACTCCCGAAGCCAAGAACGGCGAAATGGTTGTCGCTCTCATAGACGACGAGGCTACGGTCAAAACCTTCTACAAGGAGAAGGACCACTTCCGTCTCCAGCCTGAGAACGACTACATGGACCCCATCATCTGCGACGAACTTGTCATCCTCGGCAAAGTTGTCGGCCTCATGCGCTATTATTAATCTATAATAAAAAAGAAGGCCTTTTCCCATCGGGCAAAGGCCTTCTTTTTTATGATTCCTTTTCTTCAACAATTCCTTTTGCGTCAGGATCATCCATTATGATTTCTCCGACTTTCAAAACTCTGATAATACCGCTCTTCGGATTTTTGATGCTGATTACTTCGGTAACGATGTCCGCTTCAACCTCTGATTTCTCGAAGGCTAAGTCTGCCTGCTCCATTCTGCAGTTTATAAGTTTAAGACCCTTGCAGTAGCAGAGGGGCTGTGTGCCGGAAATAATACAGTTTTCAAAAGTAACATTCTCACAGTACCAGGCCAGGTACTCTCCCTTAATGACACTGTCCTTCACGAGGACATTCTTTGCGTGCCAGAAAGCATCTTTCGTGTCAAAATTACAGTTTGTGAAGACCGAATCCGAAATATACTGGAAAGAATATTTTCCTTTAAGCGACACATTGTCAAAGGCAAGATGATCAGAGCGCATCATGAAGTATTCGCTCTCTGCGCTGCTGTCTTTCATATTTATTCCGTGAACAAACCAGCCGAATTCCGGTGAAACTATATCGCAGTTTTCAATGCTGATGTCAGAACATTCCCGAAGAGCCTTGATACCATGCATTTTCGTATCTGTTATTTCAATATCATCTGAATACCAGAGCGCCGCGCGGCAGAGTCCGGTCATCTCGCATCCGGAAATTTCGGCATGGCTGTCATGCCAAAACGGATAACGAAGGTTGAAAAAACAGTCGCGCGCCTTTATATTTCTGCTTTCCTTAAGCGCGCTCTCGCCATCAGCCGGACCGTCAAAACGGCAGGATACCACCTCTGTGCCGTCGCTTCCGAACAGGGCGCGTTCTTCATCAAAAGTCTTGTCTTGTATTGTTTTCATGAAATACTCCAGGTAAATTAAAACCTGACTCTCTCCGCGATGTATGCCTTGAGTTCATCTATGGGTATGCGGACCTGCTCCATAGTGTCACGGTCGCGTATCGTTACGCAGTTGTCCGCAGGTGTATTCTCATCGCCGACCGTCTCAAAGTCGATTGTTACACAGAAAGGTGTGCCTATCTCGTCTTCTCTTCTGTAACGCTTGCCGATAGAACCTGCATCGTCAAAATCTACCATGAAGTCCTTTGAAAGCATGTCATAAACTTCCATTGCCTTGTCGGAGAGTTTCTTAGAAAGCGGAAGTACGGCAACCTTGAAAGGAGCAATTGCGGGATGGAACCTCATAACTACACGTGTGTCATTCTTCTCCGCGTCAACAACTTCCTCATCATATGCCTCACAGATGAGTGAGAGGAAGAGACGCTCAACGCCGAGTGACGGCTCAATAACATAAGGTGTGTAGTGCTCGTTTGTCTCAGGGTCAAAGTACTGAAGATCCTTACCGGACTCATTCATATGCTGAGTGAGGTCGTAGTCTGTTCTGTCGGCGATACCCCAGAGTTCGCCCCAGCCGAACGGGAAGAGATACTCGAAGTCCGTAGTCGCCTTTGAGTAGAAAGAGAGCTCTTCAGGATCGTGGTCACGGAGTCTCAGGTTTTCGGGATTAATATTGAGGCTGTAGAGCCAGTCGCGGCAGAACGAACGCCAGTAATCAAACCACTCAAGGTCGGTGTCCGGCTTGCAGAAGAACTCAAGTTCCATCTGCTCAAATTCACGTACGCGGAAGATAAAGTTACCCGGTGTAATCTCGTTTCTGAACGATTTGCCTATCTGGGCAACGCCGAAAGGCACCTTGCGCCTTGATGTTCTCTGAATGTTTGCAAAGTTTACGAAAATGCCCTGAGCTGTCTCGGGGCGAAGGTAAATCTCTGCCTTGGAATCCTCAGTTACACCCTGGAAGGTCTTGAACATGAGGTTGAATTTTCTGATATCGGTGAAATCATGAGCTCCGCAGTCAGGGCAGGCAATACCGTGCTCCTTGATGTAGTTCATGAGTTCCTCGTCTGACATACCTGCCGGATTGTCAGAGAGACCATTTGCTGCAACATAGTCCTCAATGAGTTTGTCAGCTCTGTGTCTGGTATGGCACTGCTTACAATCCATGAGAGGGTCCGAGAATCCGCCGAGGTGACCGGATGCCACCCATGTCTGCGGGTTCATTAAGATTGCGGAGTCAAGACCAACATTGAGCCTGTTCTCCTGGATAAACTTCTTTCTCCAGGCGTCCTTGATGTTCTGTTTCATCTCAACGCCCAAAGGGCCGTAGTCCCATGTGTTTGCAAGTCCACCGTAGATTTCGGAACCTGCATAAACAAAGCCTCTGTTTTTGCAAAGGGCTACGATTTTGTCCATTGTTTTTTCTGAATTATTCATTTTCTTCTCCTTCCGCGCAAATGGCTTTTGCGCAAAGTAATGAAAAGATATTAATATAATACCTTTTAAAAGTCAATTGATTTTGCCGCCCCTTTATGCTAAAATCTTGCTCGTTCAACAAGAACTGTTACTTTGGATAGCATTTACCGTCAGAAAACACACCTCGAGTTTTTGCAGAGATTCCTATTCCTTGAGTGTAGGTCGCAAAAAATACGGTGGTTTTCGCCGGCAAACACTATCCAAATTAGAGGAGTTTGTATGTCAACTATAGCAGCAATTTCAACACCAAATGCCGCGGGCGGCATCGGAATAGTGAAGATATCAGGTCCGGACGCAATTGCCGTCGCGGACAAGGTGTTCTGCTGCGCGGGTTCGGCAAAACTCAGTGATCTGCCAGGTTATTCGGTAAGATTCGGCCGCGTGCACGACGGTGACGACGTGCTCGACCAGGCTGTCGCGATAGTTTACAGGGCGCCGAAGAGCTATACGGGAGAAGACGTCGTCGAACTTCAGTGCCACGGCGGCCTCTTCCTCATGCAGCAGATTTTAAGGCTCTGCCTTAAAAACGGGGCCGTGCCCGCAGAACCGGGCGAGTTTACAAAACGAGCCTTTTTAAACGGCAAAATGGATCTGACTGAGGCGGAATCGGTCATGACTCTGATTTCCGCGCACGGCAGACAGGCGGCAGACGCCGCTTTCGGAGTCCTTCAGGGCTCCCTCTCAAAAGAAATCAACGAAATCTCCAAGGTCTTTATCTCCGCCGCGGCCCATATGTCCGCCTGGGTGGACTACCCTGATGACGAGATAGAGGAACTGGATTTCGCCAAACTTAAAACAGACTTCACCGCGGCAAGGGACAGACTTCTTGCCCTCATAGACCGCTTCGATGCTGGCCAGGCAATCACCGAAGGTGTGGAAACCGTCATCGTAGGCAAGCCCAATGTCGGCAAATCCACTTTAATGAACCTTCTGCTCGGCAAAGAGCGCTCAATCGTCACTGAAGTTGCAGGAACAACAAGAGACGTTGTCGAGGAGACTGCCAGAATAGGCAATATCGTTCTTCGCCTCTCAGATACCGCAGGTATCAGGGAGAGTTCAGACCTCGTTGAGTCCATCGGCATTGAATTTGCGAAGACAAAGCTTCACCACTCAGCCCTGATTCTTGCCGTAATTGACGGCAGCAGACCGCTTGACGATGAGGATTTCGCAATCTTAAAGGCCTGCGAAGGAAGACCTTCAGTCTGTATTCTCAATAAGACGGACCTCGGCAGTTTAGTCACGGAAAACGATGTGGCCCCGTATGTCTCAAAGGTCCTTTCCCTGTCGGCAAAGGATGAATCCTCTTTCGACGTTTTACGTGAAGCTCTCGAGTCCCTTCTCGGCACCGCCGAATTCGACTCCTCAGCCGCTCTTCTCATAAACGAGCGCCAGCTCGCCTGCTGCAACAAGGCCGTTGACTGCATCAATGAAGCAATTGACGCCATAGACTCAGGCCTGACAATGGACGCCGTAAATGTATCGGTAGATGCCGCCATCTCTCCCCTGCTTGAACTCACGGGAGAACGCGTCTCCGATGCCGTTGTAAACGAAGTATTTTCAAGATTCTGTGTAGGTAAATAAGATGGAGTATTTTGCAAAACATTATGATGTCGCTGTCATAGGCGCAGGTCATGCCGGAATTGAAGCCGGCCTTGCCGCTGCGCGTATGGGCGTGTCCACCGTTGTATTTACCATCACTGCGGACTGGGTCGGCAACTGCCCCTGCAATACCGCCATCGGCGGAACTTCCAAGGGCACGCTCGTCAAGGAGATCGACGCCCTCGGCGGCGAAATGGGACTCGCGACCGACCACACCATGATTCAAAGCCGTATGCTCAACCTCGGCAAGGGTCCTGCAGTTCATTCCCCCAGAGCACAGGTCGACAGGCGTGACTACTCCGCCTATATGAAGAATACACTTGAGTCCTGTGAGAATCTCGACCTCCGCCAGTCCGAGATTGTTGATTTGAAACAGCGTGAGGACGGCACCTGGGAACTGAAGACAAAACTCGAGGCAATTTACACGGCGAAGTGTGTAATCATTGCTACCGGAACCTTCCTCAGAGGACGTGTATATGTAGGCGATGTAGCCTACGATTCAGGCCCTGACGGCATGTTCCCCTCAATAGAACTTTCCGATGCTTTACATAAACTTGGTATAACCACACGCCGCTTCAAGACCGGTACACCCTCCCGTGCAAACAGGCGATCAATCAACTTTGAAAACCTTGAAGTTCAGGAGGCTGACGAGAAACTTGTTCGTTTTTCACATGACAAAAGCTTCACTCCCGAGAACAAGGCAGTATGCCATATCACCTATACAAACGATGAGACCAAGAAAGTCATCCTCGACAGTATAGACCGCTCCCCTCTCTACAACGGACAGATAGAAGGAGTAGGTCCCAGATACTGCCCCAGCATAGAAAGTAAAATTATGACATTCCCGAACAAGGAGCGTCATCAGATATTTATAGAACCCTGTGGCCTTAACACCCAGGAAATGTACTTACAGGGCCTTTCGTCCTCTCTGCCGGAAGATGTTCAGCTTAAATTCCTGCGCACAATTCCCGGATTTGAGAACATAGAAGTCATACGCACGGCCTACGCCATAGAATATGACTGTGTAGACCCTACAACCTTAAAGCCCACTCTTGAATTTCTGGATTTCCCGGGACTATTCGGCTGCGGCACATTCTGTTCTTCCTCAGGTTACGAGGAGGCTGCTGCCCAGGGAATTGTCGCGGGAATCAACGCTGCCCTCCTTGTAAAAGGAGAGCCTCCGTTCATCCTTGACCGTGCCTCAAGTTACATCGGCACGCTCATAGATGACCTGATTACCAAGAACTTAACCGAGCCTTATCGCATGATGACCTCGCGTTCTGAGTACAGACTCATACTCCGCCAGGACAACGCAGACCTCCGTCTTACAAAGTACGGATATGAGCTCGGACTTATACCCAAAGAAAGATACGATGAGGTCTGTGAAAAGCAGCGTCTCATAGACGAGGAACTTGAGAGAATCAAGAGCATTACTATTGCTCCGTCCGAGGAACTCAACGCCCTGCTTGTTTCACGTGAAACATCTCCGATGAAGACCGGAGTCAGACTCATAGAACTCATCTGCAGACCTCAGCTCAGTTACGATGACCTCGCTCCTTTTGACTCGACGCGCCCGGATCTCCCGGATGATGTCTGTGAGGAAGTCGAGATTGAGGCAAAGTATGAAGGATATATCCGCCGTCAGCAGGCAGAGATAAATGAGATGCGTCGCCTCGAAAACAAGAAGCTGCCCGCGGACATCGACTATACCTCAATAGCCAACCTTCGTCTGGAAGCTCAGGAGAAACTCAACAAGGTCAGACCGGAGAATATCGGACAGGCCAGCCGTATTGACGGCGTCTCACCTGCCGACATCTCCGTCCTCCTCGTCTACTTCCGAAATTATAACTAAAAAGGTGTCTGAGTTAAGGTACACCCGTGCGGTCTGA
>JAFSPP010000007.1 GCA_017451425.1 Clostridia bacterium
GGTGAACCCACGGTTGCAGTGCTCGGCTGCGGCCACGGCAGCAAATATCTCAAGGAGAACAGACCTTTGAGAGATGTCATCACGACTTGCGGGGCCACGGTGACGGAGTATCCGCCTCTGACAGATTCGAACAAGGGGTATTTCCCTGTGAGAAACAGGATTATTTCCGGAATGTCGGTGGGAACCGTCGTCATTGAGGCGAAGGATAAAAGCGGATCGCTGATTACGGCCCGCCATGCGACCGAACAGAGCAGGGATATCTTCGCGATGCCCGCACTGGAGCTCGGTTCTTCATCCATAGGATGCGACAGACTCATAGAGGACGGGGCAAAAGCAGTTTACTGTCCCTTCGATGTCATTGAACTATACCTCGGCAAATACCCCGAGAAAATCACCATAAACGAATCCGTAAATCTTTTTGAAGATCTCACCTGTCCGGGAAACGGAACGGTGCTTGAGGATTCGGCGGAGATCAACCGGAGACATGAGCAGCTCGAAGAGGAAAGAAGAAACAAAGACAGACCCGAAAAAAGGGAAATTACGGATCCGCTCACAGATGAGGCAATACGTGTATATGCGACATTTGCGAGAGACCCGCTGAGTATAAAGCAATTGGCGGAAAGCGTCATTATGCCGACGAGTTCGCTGCTCGGTGCGCTCACCGAACTGGAACTGTACGGTTATATTGAACTTCTGCCCGACACAAAATATTCAATAAAATAGGAAGGTTTCTTATGTCAAAGCTTATCATTGTTGAGTCACCCACAAAGACAAAAACCATTAAGGAATATCTCGGTAAGGATTATACCGTGGTAGCCTCCATGGGTCACGTCCGTGACCTTCCGGCGGCAAAGCTCAATGTAGATGTAAAGAACAACTTTGAGCCCAAGTATGCCATTATCAAGGGAAAGGAGAACCTGGTCCGCGACCTCCAGAAGGAAGTTGCCAAGGCTGACGAGGTATATCTCGCAACCGACCCGGACCGCGAGGGTGAAGCCATCTCCTGGCACCTTGCGACTCTCCTCGGCCTCGATATGAACAAGGCCAACAGGGTCACATTTAACGAGATTACGAAGACCGGTATCATGTCCGGTATAAAGAATCCGCACAAGATTGATATGGATCTCGTAAACGCGCAGCAGGCGCGCCGTATTCTCGACCGTCTCGTCGGTTACAGACTCTCTCCGTTCGTATCGCAGAAAATCCGCCGCGGTCTCTCCGCCGGACGCGTACAGTCAGTCGCCGTCCGCCTTATTGTCGACCGCGAGGAGGAGATCCGCGCCTTCGTACCGGAGGAGTACTGGACACTCGACGCGAAACTCATTCCCCATGGCACACGTAAGGCTTTTTCCGCCGTTTTCACGGGTGACGAAACCGGCAAGGTAAAGATTACGACTAAGGAACAGTCAGATAAATACCTGAAGAGACTTGAAGGCGCAGACTATATCGTCGACAGCGTAAAGAAGGGTACAAGGAAGAAGCAGCCCGCTCCTCCGTTCATCACTTCAACACTTCAGCAGGAGGCTTCACGCCGCCTCGGTTTCCAGGCTAAGCGTACGATGAAGGTCGCTCAGGAACTTTATGAAGGTATAAATGTCTCCGGCCGCGGCCAGGTCGGTCTCATAACATATATGCGTACGGATTCCCTTCGTATTTCCGAAGAGGCCCGCGCAATGACGGACAAATACATCAAAGCCACATACGGCGACAAGTATCTTCCCGAGAAGCCGCGTTACTTCAAGTCAAGAAACGGGGCACAGGATGCTCACGAGGCTATCCGTCCGACAGACGTCACACTGACACCTGCCGAGGCGAAGGCTTCGCTCACATCAGATCAGTATAAACTTTACAACCTCATCTGGCAGCGCTTTATCGCGAGCCTTATGGCGACCTGTATCCAGAACACGGTCAAGGTTGAGGTGAAGGCAAACGGCTGCGTATTTGCGGCAAACGGTTACAGCGTGAAGTTTGACGGTTATACCGTTCTTTACGATGCAGACACCGATGAAGACGGAGAGGCAATGCTTCCCGACCTCAAGGAGGGCGATGAACTCAAACTCCGTGAGCTCTTGGGCAATCAGCACTTCACTCAGCCGCCGTCACGTTATACCGAGGCGGCCCTTGTAAAGGCTCTCGAGGAGAACGGTGTCGGCAGACCTTCAACATATGCCTCTATTATCACGACAATACTTGCGAGAGAGTATGTCGTACGTGACGGCAAGCTTTTAAAACCCACCGAGCTCGGCGAGGCTACGACAAAACTCTTAAAGAGCAAGTTCCCGAAGTTCGTAAACACGAAATTCACTGCCCAGATGGAGACGAGCCTCGACGATATCGCCGAAGGCAAAATCGGTTATGTCGGTCTTATCAGTGACTTCTATGATGACCTTGAGGACACTCTCAAGAAGGCGAAGACCGACATGGAAGGCGTCAAGATTCAGCTCGAAGAGGACAAGACGGACATACCGTGCGAGAAGTGCGGCAGAATGATGGTAATCAAGTCCGGACGTTTCGGCAAGTTCCTTGCCTGCCCGGGTTATCCGGAGTGCAAGAATACAAAACCGCTTATTCAGGAGACAGGTGCAAAATGTCCGAAGTGCGGCGGCGATGTAATTCAGCGCAAGTCCAAGAGAGGTTATGTCTTCTACGGCTGCAGCAATTATCCCGAGTGTGATTTCTCAACCTGGGATGTGCCCGTAGCAGGCGAGACATGTCCGCAGTGCGGAAGCAGCCTCTTCAGACACAGGGCAAGTCATGTATGTCTCAAGGAGGGCTGCGGCTATGAGGCTGCGGCACCCAGAAAGAGGAGCCGTAAGGATGACTAAAAGAGCGATTGTCATAGGAGCGGGCTTCGCCGGAGTCGAAGCCTCTATGCAGCTCGCGAAGCGGGGCATAGAGGTTCATCTCTATGAGATGAAACCGGTCCGTTTTTCTCCTGCTCATAAAAACGTCAATTTCGCGGAACTTGTGTGTTCAAATTCTTTCAAGGCACAGCGCGTTGATTCTGCTGCAGGCCTCATGAAAGAGGAGATGACACGCTTTGATTCCGTATGCGTACGCTGCGCGAAAAAGTGTTCCGTCCCTGCGGGCGGCTCGCTGTCGGTTGACCGCGAGCAGTTCTCACAGATGGTGACGGACGAGGTTGAGCGCTGCGAAAATATAATCATCCACCGCGAAGAGGTTCTCGACCTGCCGAAGGTCGGCGAGGACGCGGACGCGGTTATAGTCGCCGCCGGCCCGCTCGTGTCGGACGCGCTGACGAAGAAAATCGAGGAGCTCTGCGGAGCATCGCTCCATTTCTTCGACGCGGCCGCGCCTATTGTCGCGGGCGACAGCATCGACATGAACTATGCTTTCGCCGCATCGCGGTATGATCACGGCGATGATGACTACATCAACTGTCCGATGAACAAGGAGGAATATGAGGCCTTCTATGAGGCGCTCGTAAACGCCGAAGGCGCGCCTCAGCATGACTTCGATAAAAAGAAGACAGGATATGAAGGCTGTATGCCCATCGAAGTCATGGCGAACCGCGGCATAGACACCATGCGCTTCGGCCCGCTCAAGCCGGTCGGACTGCGCGACCCGCGCACCGGCCATCGCCCCTGGGCCTGTCTTCAGTTGCGCCGCGAGACGAAGGACGGCGAGATGTTCAATCTTGTCGGCTTCCAGACAAACCTGAAGTTCGGCGAGCAGAAGCGGGTGTTCTCAATGATACCCGCGCTCCATGACGCAGAGTTTTTACGCTACGGCGTCATGCACAGGAACACATTTATAAATTCACCTAAGCTCTTAGGCCCCGATTATCAGTTCAAAGCGGTTCCCGGACTCTTCTTCGCGGGACAGATAACCGGAGTTGAAGGATATATGGAGTCCGCACAAAGCGGAATTCTTGCCGGCATAAACGCGGCAAACTTCATAAACGGTGAGGCACCGTTTGTGCTTCCGAATATAACAATGATGGGCGCGCTCGCAAAATATATTTCAGATGAGAGCGTTGAGAATTTCCAGCCCATGGGCGCGAATTTCGGCGTACTTCCGCCGATAGAACCGCATATCCGGGACAAGAAGGAGAGATATGCCGCTCTGGCACAACGCTCACTTGACTTTTTCGACAAGGAGGAAGAAGCATGAAAATCATAGTAGACGCATTCGGCGGAGATAACGCTCCGCTTGAAATACTCAAAGGCGCGGCAGACGCGCATAAGGAATTCGGTTACGATATTCTCATCACAGGCGATGAAGGCAAAATCAAGGCCTGCGCAGCGGAGAACAATATTGATATTTCTTCGATGGAGATATATCACACCGAAGATGTTATCGGCATGCATGACAGCCCGCGCTCGATAGCGAGCACGCATAAGAATTCTTCAATGGCCGTAGGCCTTCAGCTGCTCGCGGAGGGCAAGGGCGACGGTTTTGTAACGGCCGGTTCGACAGGCGCCTATGTCGTCGGCGCACACAGATTCGTCAAGGAGATTCCGGGCATAAAACATGCCGGAACCGGCGCTGTTATGCCGAATGACGAGGGTGTGTTCCTTATGATGGACTGCGGTGCAAACCTCACTTGCACACCTGAGGTTTTAAACCAGTTTGCCATAATGGGCAGCACCTATATGGAGAAGGTTATGGGTGTTAAAAACCCCCGTGTCGCTCTCGCCAACATAGGCGTTGAGGAGACGAAGGGCACCGAGACACTCGTCGAGGCCTACAAACTCATGAGTCAGCAGGATTACAACTTTGTCGGTAATATTGAAATCCGCGACATCCCGAAGGGCGGCGCAGACGTAGTTGTCTGCGAAGGTTTCACGGGCAATGTTATTTTAAAGATGTATGAAGGCGTTGCCGGAGTGCTCCTTAAAAATATCAAGGATATTTTCAAGACCAGCGCAAAGACGAAACTCGGCTATCTTCTTATCTCTTCAAATATGAAGGATTTCAAGAATAAGATGGACTACAAGAAACATGGCGGAGCACCCCTGATGGGTATTTCGAAGCCTGTCGCAAAGGCCCATGGCTCATCTGATGCCAGAGCTTTCAAATATGCGATAAAGCAGGTTGCGGACTACGCCGACAGCGGTGCAATTGATATAATTGCGAAGGCGGTAAGCAAGGAATGAATCTCCACGAGTTCGAAAAGAAAATAGGTTACGAGTATAAGGATATAAGCATTCTCGAGACCGCGCTCACCCATTCTTCCTACGCAAATGAGAAGGGAAACGGACACAAGTACAATGAGCGTCTCGAGTTTCTCGGAGACTCTGTTTTGGGCTTTGTGACCGCGGACTATTTCTTCAATAATATGAAGGATCTTCCGGAGGGACAGCTGACCAAGCTGCGCGCGGCAGCCGTCTGCGAGGGCGCATGCTGCGACTATGCGAAACAGATAGACCTCGGTGACTATCTCTTCCTCGGCAAGGGCGAGCAGAAGACGGGCGGACGCGAGCGCGCCTCGATTCTGGCTGATGCTTTTGAGGCGGTCATCGCCTCAATCTACCTCGACGGAGGTACGGAAGAGGCGCGAAAGTTTATTCTGCGATTCATCGTACCCGCAGTCGAGAAGCACAGACTTTCATTCAAGGATTACAAGACCGTCCTGCAGGAGGTAATCCAGAAAAATCCCGAAGAGAAGCTCACCTACGTGCTTGTGGGTGAGAGCGGACCCGACCACGACAAGCGTTTTGAGGTTGAGGTGCACTTAAACTCAAACGTCATAGGAAGAGGTACGGGCGGAACAAAGAAACACGCCGAACAGGAAGCGGCGAGAGAAGCATTGGAGCTTATGGGTCTATGAGTCACAGGAATATCGCACTCTTTGTGGCGCATGTGGGATGCCCGCATCAGTGCAGTTTTTGTAATCAGCATATAATAACGGGAAAAGAAGAGACCGCCACGGCAGCTGACGTCGACAGGGCAGTGAAAACTGCGCTGGACTCCGGCTGCCGTGACGGCCAGCTTGCTTTTTTCGGCGGAAGTTTCACCGCCATAGACAGGCCTTATATGATGAGCCTGCTTGAGGCGGCAAAGCCGCATATTGGCGCGGGCGAAATCACCGGTATCCGCGTGTCCACGAGGCCTGACGCCATAGACGAGGAAGTTCTTGAAATACTGAAGGAGTACGGCGTCGAGGCCATCGAACTCGGCGCTCAGAGCATGAGCGACGAGGTCCTGCGGAGAAACCGCAGGGGACACACGGCAGATGATGTCCGCCGCGCGTCAGAACTCATAAAATCCCGGGGGTTTGAATTCGGACTTCAGATGATGACCGGTCTTTCGGGTGATACGGACGAAGGCGCCGTTTTCACCGCGCGGGAACTTATAAAACTGCAGCCTGCGACGGTCAGAATATATCCGACCGTAGTCCTGGAGCATACCGAACTGGCGCGTCTTTATGAAAAAGGTGAGTACAGACCGCAGTCGCTTGACGAGGCCGTAAACCTCTGTGCACGCCTGCTTCTGATGTTTGAGGAGGCGGGAATCAGCGTTATCCGTCTGGGTCTTCATTCCGGCGGGAATGTCGAGGACGGCTACATCGCCGGGGCCTATCATCCCGCGATGAGAGAACTTGTTGAGGGCAAGTTATACTTCGATAAGGCGCTCTCTCTTCTCAGGGAATATGAGGGCGGGCCCTCACACAACTATAAAATATTCGTAAATCCCAAAGAAATTTCAAAAATGACGGGACAGAAGCGACAAAATATAGTACAATTAAAAGATAATAATTACATCTGTAATGTATTTTCCGACAGTACTTTGAAAAAGTACGAAATAAGGACAGAGGAAGATTGAGTAAATGATACTGAAAGCACTTGAAATGCAGGGCTTCAAGTCCTTCCCCGACAAGACCGTTTTGGGTTTTGACAAGGGAATGACCGCTGTTGTCGGACCCAACGGTTCGGGTAAGAGTAATATCTCCGATGCCGTGCGCTGGGTTTTGGGCGAACAGTCGACCAAGAATCTCCGCGGATCAAAAATGGAAGATGTCATCTTCGGCGGAACGAGCATCCGAAAGGCGCTCGGCTACGCCGAGGTTACACTGCGTCTTGATAACAAGGACAGGAGCCTCAACAATGACAATGATGAGGTCTCTATTACAAGGCGTTATTTTCGCTCCGGTGAGAGCGAATACAGAATCAATGACCAGACCGTACGTCTCAAGGACGTAAACGAGCTCTTCATGGACACCGGTCTCGGTCGCGGCGGCTACTCCATAGTTTCCCAGGGCAAGGTCGCGGATATGGTATCCGCGAAGTCCAAGGAACGCCGCGACATTCTCGAGGAGGCGGCCGGAATATCGCACTTCCGATACAGAAGGACGGACGCGCTGCGCCGCCTTGAGCAGACGGAAGAGAACCTCGTCCGCCTGCGCGACATACTCGCCGAACTCGAGAGCCGTGTCGGCCCCCTTAAGATTCAGAGCGAGAAGGCCGAGAAGTTCCTTGTCCTCGCAGAGGAGAAGAAGAAACTCGAGATCAGCCTCTGGCTTTATACGATTGACACTCTGAAGGAGCGTCTTCGTGACCAGGAGCATAAAATTGAGATTTCGGATTCCCAGTACAAGGCCATCGTTGAGGAACTTGAGGGAATTGACGCCCGGACCGAGGAGTGCTACAGGCGCTCACAGGAGATTGTCGTTGAGATAGAGACCATCCGTGAGAACATGGCTTCCTCGGATGAGAAAATCGGCGAGATAAATGCGAAAATTGCCGTTAATGAAAACAGCATTGAGCACAACAATCAGTCGATTGAACGTATAAAGAAAGAGATGGAGGAGGCCACCGGCGAGCGCACCGAGACCGAAGCCAAGATAAAAGAGGCCGAAGAAAGAATCGCGGCACTTGAGGCTGAGGTAAACGAAAAGCGCGAAGCCATGGCGGCCCTGACCGTCGATGTCGAAGGTCTGACACAGGCCGACAGCGAGAACTCGGATAAGACTTTGGAACTTTCCGAGGAACTCTCAGCCATTTCGGAAAAAATAGCGGACGCGCGTGTTCGCAAGGCCGAGGCTCTCTCAAGTAAAGAAGAGATTCTCACCAGACATGAGAATGTCGACGAGAGCCGTGCGGAGCGTCAGGCCGTAATTGAAAGATTTGAGGAGGAGCAGAAGTCCGCAAAGGCTGAACTTGACTCCTGTCTTGAAACCATAACGAGCGTCTCGAACTCAATTGAGGGATACAGACTCCGCGCCGAAAAGCGCGAAGAGAAGTATGAGGCCCAGAAGGACGAAGTGGAGAAGGCCCGTATTGAACTGCAGTCCAAAGAGGAACGTATCCTCATGCTCGAGGAACTCGAGAAGAACATGGACGGTTACCAGGGCAGCGTAAAGGCCGTCGTCAAAGAGGCCAAGCGCGGAGCACTCCGCGGCATCCACGGACCGCTTTCAAAACTCATAAAAGTAAAGGACGAGTACACGGTCGCAATTGAGACCGCGCTCGGAAACAATCTTCAGAATATCGTCGTGGACAGTGACGCCGATGCCAAGAAGGCCGTTCGTTTCCTCAAGGAGACAAACGGCGGACGCGCCACCTTCCTTCCGATTTCAGCCATAAAGCATAAGCCGCTTGAAGAGAAGGGCCTTGACGACTGCTTCGGCTTCGTCGACATCGCCAGCAACCTCGTCAGCGCCGACAGGAAGTACGATGAAATAATAAAGAATCAACTCTGTCGCACGGTTGTTGTCGAGGATCTCGA
>JAFSPP010000008.1 GCA_017451425.1 Clostridia bacterium
ATCTCCCTCTCCAGGAGTTCCGCATTGGCGTTTACGACGGAGACAGGTGTCTTCAGCTCGTGTCCGGCATCCGAGATAAAACGCTTCTGCTTCTCATAACTCTCTTCAAGAGGTTTTACTATCCTGTCGGCAAGGTATCTCGCCACAAAGAACAATACAACAATGGCAACTGCGCCGAAAATGAATGTATAGCGCAGAAGGGTCAAAACGTTGTCGTTCTCCATGGTCTTATCCATAAAGACCACGAGTGTGTACTTATCAGTGTAAGTTACGCTGTATATGAGATTATCGGTATTTCCTTTTGTTTTTTCGGCGCTGGCTATACTTTTTGCGGTACTGATTATCTCTTCCTCCGTAAAGGCGGATCTTTCCGGAATCTCTGTTGAGATTACATCGCCGTCCGTGGAAACGGCCACGGCATAGAATGTCGAGAGCGCAAATCTCCTCTCACCCTTTTCATCCGGAGCGGGTCCTTTCGGCATATCAGGTTCAGCCGGTCGGAACGGGTCATATGACTGCGCATAAGAGGAGAGCATCTCCCTGTTATGACGGCTCATCTCAGCATAACTTGTACCGTATATTACAACGAGCGAGCCTATCCATACGACAACGAGTATTGCCATGATTGAGGCGACAATTCTGCGTTTTGACTTCTTAAACATTGTCACACCTCAGTTCATATCCGACCCCTCGAACGGCCTTTATTTCGGTTTTTGCCTCCACAAAGGACAGTTTTTTACGGGTAAAGGAGATATATACCTCCACATTGTTATATTCGGCTTCACTTTCGAATCCCCAGATCTTGAGAGCTATCTGCTCACGCGTCAGGATCTGTCCGCTGTTGCTTATCATGTACTCAAGGATGCGGAACTCCTTCTCACCGAGGCGGACATTCTGTCCGCTCGAAGTACATGTGAGACTCATAGTATTGGTATCAAGTGTTATGTCACCGTACGACAGAGTGCCGTCCGGTGTATCAACGGTGCGGCGGCCGAGTGCACGAAGCCGTGCAAGCAGTTCTTTTGTCATAAACGGCTTCGTCAGATAGTCGTCCGCGCCGGAGTCAAGTCCCTCGACCTTGTCATCGAGCTCAGACTTTGCGGTGAGCATAAGGATCGGAGTCTTTATACCCTCTGCCCTGGCCTGCTTGGCAATTCCGAAACCGTTCAGCCCCGGCAGCATTACATCGAGCACGGCAATGTCATAGACGTCACTTAAAAGTGCGTCTAGGCCGTCTGTGCCGTTGTCAAAATGATCCACTTCATAGTTTTCTCTTCGAAGTATTTCAGAGAGTGCCTGTGCCATTCTTTTTTCGTCCTCGACGAGTAAGATTCTCACGCCTATCACCTCCGAATAAAAGTATCAGAGAATTATTGAAGAAAGATTGAAAGTTAAATCGCCTTGTCGCGCTTTGACATCTTCTGTACGAGGATGAAGCAGACAATGAAGATTATCGCTATGAAAGTGATGAAGTACAGGTTTCCCGAATCCACTGAGGCGATGTAGTCGTACATGCCGTGAGCGAACGCGGGAACTATGAAAGCAAAGATGCAGAAGGTCCTTGAAGGACCGGCCATTCCCTGTTTGTCATATTTCTTGGCGATGCCGTAGAAGATACCCATGAAAACACCGAAGCAGGCGTGGCCGGGAATTGCCGTGAGAGCCCTGATGAAGGCAACTCCGACACCGTAGCTCATTACATAGCTGATGTTCTCCCAGAGGGCGAATCCGAGCGATACGAAGACAGCATAGACAACACCGTCATACTGGCAGTTGAACTCGGGAGAGTCCCAGGATCTCTTCTTCAGGAATAAGTACTTTGAGCTCTCCTCTGCGCCCGCGACAATTACGAAATAAAGAATGATGTTGTATGCCGCCTGGTTGGGCTCGAGAGCGACATTTAAAAGCGCCATTGATATCCACTCTTCAACAAGGGCCAGAAGCGAGGACAGTATACCCGCGACAACCAGCTTGCGGAGCATCGGTCCGGACTCCTTTTCAAGCCTGTCGGACCTGTAGACCTTAACCATCAGGAAGGCTGCCGGTATTACGGCGGCCGCCACGAGGATGAAGTTGTAGGTCATGAGAGTCGGTATGAGAAAATAAAACATATGAATCTCCTTTTACAGTAAGAATGCAAGAAATGCGCATGCCGCAATTATTACGATCATGAGCAGAATAATCTCTTTAATGTCATCGACAAGAAGTCCGATGAATTCACGAATCAGGGCGTTGGGCCAGAAATACCACTTGGTCTTCGCGCCGATTCCGTCAAGTTCTATGCCCTCTTTCTTCGCGATGATACCGCTTCTGAAGACATGGTAGTTCGTGGTCGAGAATATGCCTTTGGCATCGGGTTTGAGCTTTTCGGCAATCATCTTCGAAAAGCGCATATTCTCCTTCGTGTTTTTACTCTCCGTCTCCGGGAAAACACGCTCCTTCGGTATGCCCTGTTCAATAAGGTAGTTTGCCATTCCCTCGCCTTCGGCGACGGGCTCGTTTCCGCCTTTGCCGCCGGACGGGATGAAGATGGGAGCGGGGCCGCCCGCGGCCTCCTGCGCCGCCGCGAATTCCATGGCGCGGTCGACGCGTCCGCGCACCAGCGGATAAAGCGTGCCGTCCGGCTTTAAACGGCAGCCGAGAATTACAATATAATCCTTATCATATGAGGGGCTGTGCCTCGTTGTTCTGAAGAATATTATAAACACGGCCAGAAGCAGCGAGACAAAGAGTGAGAATACGGCATAGTAGGTGTTGAGAACAAAGGTGTCAACCCGCGCAGATACCGTTCTGAAGGATATCAGGTTGTAGATGACAATGCCGAGCAACATGCCGAAGATAATCAGTGCCGCGAGGATGATTCCGAGCACATTTACCCTCTTGAAGCCCTCTTTGCGGA
>JAFSPP010000009.1 GCA_017451425.1 Clostridia bacterium
CAGCTGGTTGAGCGTCTGCTCGCGCTCGTCGTGACCGCCGCCCATGCCGGCGCCTCTCTGGCGACCGACCGCGTCGATCTCATCTATGAAAACTATTGAAGGAACATTCTTCTTTGCCTCATCAAAGAGGTCACGTACACGCGATGCACCTACACCTACGTACATCTCAACAAAGTCAGAACCTGAGATTGAGAGGAATGTAGCGTCGGCTTCGCCTGCAACAGCGCGGGCAAGGAGGGTCTTACCTGTACCCGGAGGGCCCACAAGAAGCACGCCCTTGGGAATTCTGGCGCCGAGGTCGTTGAAACGCTTAGGATTTCTCAGGAACTCGACAATTTCCTCGAGGTCCTCCTTCTCCTCATCAAGACCCGCAACGTCATTGAACGTGGTCTTCCTGCCGTCGTCACCCGTCTTCAGGCGGGCCTTTCCGAAGGCCATGGTACGACGTGTGTCGTCCATAACCGTATTGCCCATCTTCTTGACGAGCCAGTAGAGCATGATGCCCATCAGGCCGAGCATTCCTATCATGGGAACAAGCTGAGCAATCCAGTAGTTGGATGAACCCGCCTCATAGTTCATCTTTATGGGTTCTTTCGGGTGCTCCTTGTTGTACTCACGAACGGTTTCGTGGGTATCTGCGACGAAGAGTTCGTAGCTGGGTACGGTGTAGATCTTCTTCTGCTTCTCACCCTTGAGTACGTATGTGAGCTTTCTCGTACCGAGATTTAAACTGTACTCCGTGACTTTTCCCTCGTCGAAATACTGAATTATCTGGTAATATTCAGCATCGGTCTTCTTTGAGTCAACCTTGAGTGCCGACCAGAGAAGACTGATCATCATGGCAATCATGACAAGTGTCAGCAGGCCGGAGAACAGTCTGTTCCGCCTTCCTGCATTACCGGGTTCATTGCCGCCCGGCAAATTGTTGAGTGGTTTGTTTTCCAAGCTTGATGCCTCCTTTGCTCAGAATCTCCTATTTCGAGTAAACCTCCGGCTTTAAAACGCCGACATAAGGTAAATTACGGTAAATCTCATCATAATCGAGACCATAACCTACGGCGAATGCGTCGGGTATTGCCGCTCCGACATAGTCCGCCTTGATATCCGAGACTCTGCGCTCGGGTTTATCGAGAAAGGTACAGATTTTAATTGAGTTCGGATTTCTCATTTTAAGAATCTTGATGAGCGATGCAA
This sequence comes from Clostridia bacterium, assembly GCA_017451425.1. Taxonomy (GTDB): domain Bacteria; phylum Bacillota; class Clostridia; order Oscillospirales; family Acutalibacteraceae; genus UBA1227. The sequence continues at coordinate 1,195 of JAFSPP010000009.1, forward strand.
GTGTTCTGCCCGTGTCGAGTATGTCCTCAACAATAAGTAGGTCCACTCCGCGAAGGTCCATATCAAGGTCCTTTATGATCTTGACGACACCGGAACTCTCGGTGCCCGAACCATAGCTCGACACTACCATGAAGTCAATGGAACACGGCAGGTCTATCGCCCTCATAAGGTCAGCCATAAAGACTACAGAGCCTTTGAGAATAGACACAAGCACAAGGTTCCTTCCCTTGTAATCCTCGGTAATCTGTCTGCCCAGATCGGCGACAATCGCCTTTACCTGCTCCTCATTTAAGAGAATTTCGGAAACATCCGCATGCATATCATTTGTACGCATAAATCTCACCTTTCCCGACTTTTATGAATCCGCCGCCGGGGACCTGAACCTGGTCCGTACGTCCGACGTTCATCATATCTATCGCTTTGTCTATGTGTACCTTTTCGGGGTACTTGCCGCAGGCGTCATAAGTCAGACGTGCGACTGCGCGGGACAGCACCGGCTTCTCCGCACCAAGCATTGTCGCGACGTCGTATCTGCCGCCGCGGTCCGCCGATGACAGCAGTTCATCGGCCAGTTTTTCAAGGAGGTCACTGTCCTCCTTAAGAGTGGAAATACACCGCACTATATTGCCCACGGCATTCTCGTTTATCGTGATAAGTTCGGGAATGACGTTGTGGCGTATGCGGTTTCTTGTATATTCATCCTCGAGATTCGTGGAATCAGTGACAAAGTCCTGATTCTTTGAAACGAGGTACTCTTCAATCTCTTCGCGTGTGCAGTCAATCAGGGGTCGGATGACCATGGTGCTCACCATTGCATCGCTGTGGCACCCCGCTTTGTGCTCGACAAAGCGGACGGGCGGTATGCCCGTAAGGCCTTTCAGGCCTGTGCCGCGGCAGAGGTTGAGCAGCATTGTCTCGGCCGTGTCCTGCGCGTTGTGAGCCGTGGCAATCTTGCCGTGCTCACCGGCAAGGCCCGAGAAGAATTCATAACGCGCGTCGCGGCCGGCGACTTCCTCCGAGACTCCGCGCTCTTTCGCAAGCGAAGGCATGTCAATATGGAATGCGTAAATCTGCACTCCCAGTTTCGCTGCCAGGCGCTTGCAAAAGGCCTCGTCACTGTCGGCCTCGGCCCCGCGGATCCCGTGATTCACGTGCGCCGCGATAAGCTTTAAGTTATATTCTGTTTTAAGGTCGCAGAGCGCGCACAGAAGCGCCGTGGAATCGGCTCCGCCTGAGAGGCCGACGATAATCGTGTCGCCGTCCTCAAGCATGCCATGGCGCTCCACGGTGCCGCGCACCTTCTCCGAAAAATCAGAATGCTTCATCAAAGTCCCTTTCAATTGTGGTGAAGAGAGTGTAATCAGGGTTCCAGCCGAGAGTTACGTTTCTCGTCTCACCGTGACGGTTTTTCGCTACGATAAGCTCAACCGTATCAATCTTCTTGTCGAGGTCTACGGGTTCGTTCGGATCGTTCTGGTAGTAATCCTCACGGTAGAGCATGATGACGACGTCGGCATCCTGCTCGATTGAACCCGACTCACGCAGGTCCGCAAGCTGCGGCCTGTGGTTCGTCTTTCCGTGGCCTTCAGTACCACGCGAAAGCTGAGCCAGAACTATGACGGGGACATTAAGGTCCTTGGTCATGAGTTTCAGGTTACGTGTTATTTCGGATACCTCCTGTACACGGTTGTCTATGCGCGTACCGGATTTCATGAGCTGAAGGTAGTCGATAACAACAAGGTCGACGTCCTTCATACGGCGGATTTTCGCCTTCATCTCATTTACCGTGATACCTGAAGTATCGTCCAGGTAGAGTTCTACATCGTTTAAGGCCTGTGTGGCGACGGCAAGACGCTCCCAGTCACCGGTGTCGAGTTCACCCTTCCTGAAGCGGTTGCCCTTAATGCGGGCCTCAGTCGCCATGAGACGCTGAGCGAGCTGCTCCTTCGTCATTTCCAGTGAGAAGAAGACAACCTTCTTCTTGGCCATTACTGCGGCATTTCTGGCTATGTTCAGCGCGAGCGATGTCTTACCCATCGCAGGACGGGCACCTATGATGATGAGGTCGCCCTTGTAGAGACCGCCCGAGAGGACGTTGTCCAGGTCGGACCAGCCGGTCGTAAATCCCTTGTACTGGTTCCTGACCTCCTCATCCGGGGAGTTTAAGGCCTCAAGGCGTGTATAAAGTTTGTCTGAGACAACTTCAGAGAGCTTTGAGACGTCATTTGAGCCCCTGTTCTGGCGCACATTGTAAATCTTGGTCTCAGCGCTCTCAAGCAGCGTATTCGCGTCCTCAGAACCCGTGGAGGTCTCATCGAGGATCTCCTTCGCGGCATTCATGAGGGTGCGTACGCAGTATTTGTCTTTTACGATTTTTGCATAGCTCGTCACATTCGCCGTGCTGACGACAGCCTGCGAGAGCTCGGCAAGATAGTTTCTGCCGGCGGCCTCGTCAAAGCCTGCCTCGCCCTTCAGGTCCTCAAGTACGAGGAGAGCGTCGACCTGCTTTCCCATGCCGTCGAGCTTTATCATTGAATTGAAAATGGTCTTGTGCTCGTTCCTGAAAAAGTATTCAGCGGAGAAACCCGAAGCCATGATGTCTTTCAGGCAGTCGCTGTTCACGAGAACAGCTCCGAGCACAGCCTGTTCAGCCTGCATGCTGTAAGGCAGTGACATTTCGAAATTGTCCATAATTACTCCTCTGAAACCTGTACCTTGAATTCGGTCTTTACGCCCTCGAAAAGTTTCACGGTGGCGTTGTATGTGCCGAACTGCTTTATGTCATCGACACCTATCTTTCTCTTGTCGACATCGATACCGTATTCTTCCTTAATCTTTGCGGCAATCTCCTTCGCCGTTACCGAACCGAAGAGCTTGCCCGATGAACCGGCCTTCGCCGTAAGCTTTACGGTCTTGCCGGATATCTTATCGGCCGCCTGCTGTGCAGCCGCCTTTTCCGTGTCGTATTTGAACTGCTTTGAAGCGTCCGCGTTCTTCTTTTCCGTGACGTTCTGGGCATTTGCCTCCACTGCGAGGTTCTTCGGGAAGAGGAAGTTTCTGGCGTAACCGTCAGATGCGTTTACGAGATCGCCCTTCTTACCGAGACCCTTTACGTCTTCTCTGAGTATAACCTTCATCATTTATTCTCCTCGATGTATTGTTCAATTGCGTTTTCGAGTCTTACAACAGCATCACCCATGGTGATACCCGAAATCTGCGTCGCGGCCATTGTGAGGTGTCCGCCTCCGCCCAGGTATTCCATAATCACCTGGACATTCATCTCTCCGAGTGAACGGGCCGAGATATTTATCTGGTCATTCTCCTCAAATAGGACGTAGGAGGACTTGACTCCCGCAACATTCAGGAGCTCGTTTGCCACCTGTGACGCAACTATTCTTATATTCCTGAAATGCTCAGTCGCCACCGCTATGGCACAGCCTTTGTATGTCACTGCGGTTGAGACGATGGCATTCTTATGCTTATAGCTTTCAAAGTTAAAGGCAAAGAGCTGTTTTACCGAAACCGTATCCGCGCCTATGCCCTTCAGATAAGCCGCGGCCTCAAAGGTACGCGAGCCTGTCGAGAGGACAAAGTTTCTCGTGTCGAGCATGATGCCCGAGAGAAGCGCCTCAGCGGTAAGCGGGCTGAGTTCAACCTTTGCCGGAGTGTACTGGATGAGTTCAGTGACCATCTCACAGGCGGACGATGCGTTGGGCTCGTCGTAGTAGAGTACGGCCGTGTTGATGTAGTCAGCAGTTCTCCTGTGGTGGTCGATTACAGCGACATTTTCAAACCTCACGAAGAGTTCCGGATACTCAAGAGATGAGGCCCTGTGAGTGTCGACAACAACGAGGAGGCTCTTGGAAGTTATCAGTTCCGCCGCCTTCTCCCCTGTTATGAAAACATTGGGAAGGACGGAATCCGCGAGCTGCTCTATGAGCTGCTTCGCCATCGACTTCTCCTTGTCGCAGATTATGAAGTACGGTTTGCCAAGGGCCTTCGCTATTTCGCAGACGCCTACGGCAGAACCGACACTGTCGAGATCCGAGAAGCAGTGTCCCATCGAAAAGACGGCGTCTGCGTTCTCAATATGATCCGCGAAGGCCGAGGCCATGAGGCGGGCCTTGATTTTCGTATTCTTCGTGTTACCCTGAATGAGGCCGCCGAAGAACTGAAGGTCACCGTTGTGGTTGACGGTGGCCTGGTCGCCGCCGCGGCTCTGTGACATCTCTATTGCCTGCTTGGCAAACTCGTCACACTGGAGATATGATCCGCCGTAGCCGACACCTATCGAGAGAGTTATCTCAATGGGACTCTCACCGAATTTGTAGTCACGGATTTTCTTTAAGATATCGAACTTCTTTTCCATGATTTCCGTAAGGCCGCGTTCCTCCATGACCATTACGTACTTTCCGCTGCCCACTCTTCTGAAGAAGCTGGGGTACTTTGAAGCCCACTGTTCGAGAATATGTTCAAGCTCACCGCTTATGACTTCGCATTCGCTGTTTTTGTAAGTCTGGTAGACCTCGTCCAGGTTGTCTATCTTCATCTGAAGTACAACGGGACGGGTGTACTTATACTCTTCAGCGAGTTTCTTTATCTCGGTATTGTCGATAAAGAACAGGCAGTAAGCTGACTTTCCCTCTTTGAGTTTGTCCGCGTAGACCGTGAACTTCTTGCCGGCATAGTTGATGCTGGTGCCGGCCTCGGCCGCGCAGAGCGAATCCATGGGGATGTCGCCGATGAACTCGGAAACGTTTCCGCTTTTAACCGTTTCCGAGCCCAGCACGTCCTTTTCAAAGTGTTCGTTGAACCAGGATATGCTGCCGTCTTCCGTGCAGATTACAGTCGGAAAAGGACGTACTGCGCGGCCGTCATCCTCGAAGTACTTCGAGGTGTCACGCACCGTCCTCTTGAGCCTTGCGGTTCTGAAGGCATAGATTATAAGACCGGCAAGGCAGAGACAGAGCAGCACTGCTGCCTGAATCATGCCGGCGGTATAATTCAGTGTAAAGAGATATACAGTTGACGCTGCAGCCGCAAGGATACAGACTGCGGGGAAGACTGTCTTCTTCATCAGGTTAAACCTCCATGATGATGGGAAGTATCATTGGCGCACGTCTTGTGCGCTCATATACGAGCTGTCCGACTTCGTCCCTGATGCTCGACTTTATCGAGGCCCAGTCACGGATGTCGTTTTCGATGCAGTTCACTGCGGCATCGTATGCCACCTGGCGCATCTCATCCATTATCTCCTCTGACTCACGTACATATACGAAGCCTCTGGAGACTATGTCGGGTCCGGCGACGATTTCACCGGATACGGATTCGATAGTTAAAACAACGGTGATGATACCGTCCTGTGAGAGTTTTGTGCGGTCCCTGAGGACAACCTGTCCTACATCGCCCACACCGCTGCCGTCGACATATACCCTGCCGGCGGGCACCATGCCGTTTTCACGGAAGGTACCGTCGCAGACCTCAACGGTCTTGCCTATCTCGGGTATGATAATGTCGCGGGAAGCCATACCTACCTGGTTTGCGAGCATGGCGTGCTTTGTCAGATGTCTCTGCTCACCATGTACCGGTATGAAATAGCGCGGCTTCACAAGACCGAGCATGAGTTTGAGCTCCTCCTGGTTTGCGTGGCCGGAGACGTGTACATCGTACATCTTCTCATAGACGACCTCTGCACCGTGGCGCATGAGTTCATTGACAACCTTGCTGACGGATTTCTCGTTGCCGGGTATAGGTGTCGCGGAGATGATAACGAAGTCGTTTGAGGAGATATTGACCTTCTTGTGATCTGAGAAAGCCATTCTCGAGAGAGCCGACATGGGCTCACCCTGGCTGCCCGTGGTCACGAGAAGAATCTGCCAGGGCTCGTAGTTGCCTATCTCGTCGAGCGGAATGATGATTCCGTCCGGAACATCGAGATAACCGAGCTCCTTACCTACAGAGAGCACGTTCTCAAGGCTTCTGCCCGAGAGCGCCACCTTTCTGTTATTTGAAACAGCCTCATTGATAATCTGCTGTACCCTGTGTATGTTCGACGCGAATGTCGCGACGATTATTCTGCGCTTTCCGGCGCGGCGGAAGAGCGTCTCGAAAGACTGGCCAACCGTGCGTTCAGAGGCCGAGTAGCCTGGCTTCTCGGCATTTGTCGAGTCGGCCAGGTAGCAGAGCACGCCTTCCTTGCTTATCTCGGCAAAGCGCGCAAGGTCAATCATCTGTCCGTCAATGGGTGTTGTGTCAATCTTGAAGTCACCTGTCTGCACAATAGTGCCCGCCTCGCAGCGAATTGCAAATGCGAGGGCGTCAGGTATTGAGTGGTTGACGTGAATGGCCTCAGCCTCAAACTGACCGAGTTTTATTCTGTCGCCCGGCTTTATGACGTGCAGGTCACATGCATCGAGCATATTGTGCTCACGCAGTTTTCCCTCTATGAGGCCTATTGTGAGCGCAGTGCCGTAAACGGGCGCGTTGACCACCTTAAGGAGATAAGCAAGACCTCCTATATGGTCCTCGTGTCCGTGGGTTATAAGTATACCCTTGATTTTGTCCGCATTTCGCTGCACATATGTGAAATCGGGTATTACAAGGTCGACACCGAGCATGTCCGACTCAGGGAACGCAAGTCCGCAGTCGACAATGAACATGTCGCCCTTGTATTCGTATAAAGTCATATTCTTTCCGATTTCATTCAGTCCGCCGAGGAACGAGATATGAATCGGAATCCTGAATACGGAATCCTTGGTCTTCGAAGAGGCTTTTCCGTGTGCCGAAGTCTTTCGCACAGCCCTTTTAACCGAAGACTTCTCTTTTGAATTCATCAGTCTTTATACTCCTTTCTTAATATATTTCCGAAATACATAGATAAATTATTTTATTACATATTTAGACAACAGTCAAGAAATGTGGTAAAATACCCGCAGGTGATGTAACTGATGAGCGAACTTACAAAAGTTGAAATGTTCACTGACGGCGCCTGTTCAGGCAACCCGGGACCGGGCGGCTGGGGCACAATCCTGCGCGCCGGAAAACATGAAAAAGAATTCTCCGGCGGAGAGCCGGAGACAACCAACAACAAAATGGAACTGACCGCGGTCATTGAGGGCTTCAGGGCCTTGAAACGCCCGTGCGATGTAGTCCTCTGCACTGACTCAAAATATGTCGCGGATGCCCTTGATAAAGGCTGGGCGCAGTCCTGGAAGGAGAACGGCTGGCGCAAGGCGGACAAAAAGCCTGCGCAGAACATTGAACTCTGGGACGAACTGCTCAGGCTCATTGAACCGCACAAGCTCCGCGTAATATGGATTAAGGGCCACGCCGGCCACCCCGAAAATGAGCGCTGCGACAAACTCGCAGTGGCGGCGTGCTCTCATTTTATGCCCAGTTCCGAATCCGAAGAGTAACCGAACTTGATAGACTTGTCACCGAACTTTTCTCTGATGGAGGCCATGGTATCTTCTATGGCCTCCTGTTTTTTTGTATCGGTGTGACTCTCCTCCATGTCGAACAAAGAAACCTGTTCGACCGTCTCCTCATCCTTCGGAACGAGTTCATTCACACCGATTGTGATGAGTCGGATCGGCTTGGAAAAATCCCAGTTCGCACGGATGAGTTCCATGGAAATATCCGTGATTTCCTTCTGAAGATAAGTCGGATGAGACAGCTTTTTCTGACGCTGGATCTGCTTGAAAGAAGGGTCCCTCAAAGTGACCTGAACGACACTGCCTTTGAAGCCCTCAAAACGGAGCCTCGAGGCCACCCTGTCAGCCAGTACGGAGACGCCTGATTTTACCTCGTTCTCACCGACCAGATCACGGCGAAAAGTCATGCCATGGGACACTGATTTGGGTGCAACGTAGTCATAAAAGTCACGTACCTGCGACTCTTCCAGACAGTGAACGACGGTGTAAAGGTCTTTACCTTGCTTCCCCAGAATACGGACCAGATAATTCTCCGAAAGCTGGGCCAGTTCACCCACTGTTTTGACCGCGTGAGCGGACAGAATTTCAGTGGTTTTTTTACCCACGAAAACGAGGTCTGAGACGGGCAGCGGATAGACAATTGAAGGTACATCTTCACGGAAAATAACAGTGGTCGCGTCCGGTTTTTTGTAGTCGGATCCGAGCTTTGCAAATGTCTTGCAAAATGACACTCCGACAGAGACCGTAATGCCGAGTTCGGCCTTTACTCTCTCCCTTATTTCATCCGCAATATCCCGAGGACTTTTACCCGGGTGCAGGTGCATGCAGCCCGTAATATCCAGGAAGGATTCATCAATTGAAAACGGTTCCACAAGGTCGGTATACGACAGATATATTTTATTTATCCGCTCATAAAAGCTGTGGTACAAATCGAAGGTCGCGGGGACGCAAACAAGGTTCGGGCACTTTCGCTTCGCCTGCCAGATAGGCTCGGCCGTCTGCACGCCCGCCTTCTTGGCAAGGTCATTCTTCGCGAGAATTATTCCGTGGCGGCTCTCCGGGTCTCCCGCGACCGCCATAGGCACTTTCCGGAGCTCCGGCCGAACCGTACACTCACACGATGCAAAGAAATTATTGCCGTCGCAGTGCAGAATTATCCTGTCCATTCGTCCCCTCCTTTCTTACCGTTCATACAAATCAATTATACCGCACATTTGTTCAAATAGCAAGCAAAGAACAACCCCGGGTTACCCCGGGGTCGTTTCATTTTAGTACATCTCTTCCTCTTCTCTGCGTTTTCTGCCTGTCAGTACTGCTGCTCCAAATGAGCTGTACATAAGCATTATCGTGCTGAGAATCGGTGTAGGATCACTTGTGTTAACAACCTTCTCTTCCTCATCGGTATAAGCGATTGAGAATACTGAGAACTGGCTGTTTGTAAATGTAGCTGTCGCTACAATTGCAACACCGTCTTCATCGGCTGTCTTTTCGGCAAGTGCTCTGCCTTCGTGGTCCGCATAGATGTAGAATATGCGTCCGGCCTTGGCAGCGTCACCAAGAGGTACTACGAAGGTAATAGGCTCTGCTGTCTTTGTAATATCCTTGCTGGATATTACATTGCCTGCAGCGTCTACCTGAGTCTTTTCAATGATAATCTCAATGTGCTTGACAAGAGTATTACCATCAGCCTTGATAGCCGCCTCATTGAAGGCATCATGAGGAACCTCACGGATTGTCATGACTATCTCAACATGTCCACCTGCATTGAAGACTGCAACATCGTCAGCATCAACTTCCTTGGAAAGGATACGAACGATTTCGTCAATGCTGTCAGCGTTACCGGCATTCGGATCAATAAGGTTCTTGACCTCAATGTCAACCCTGATGAATCCGCTGTTAATCATCTCATCGATGACATCCTGAAGACCCATGGCCTCTGCGACTATGTCGTCAATTGCCTTCTTACCGTCTGAGAGAGCATCCTTGACATCTGCTGCAGTTTCAGCATCGTCAATGTTCTTCTTGGCCTCTTCAGCGGCGTCATCGATAGCCTTCTTGTACTCTTCCTTCTGTTCAGGAGTCAGATTATCAAGGTTATCGATCTCTTCCTTAGCCTTCTCGGCATAATCATCGATTTCGTCCTTAGCAGCCTGCTTAGCATCCTCAATGGCCTGCTTAGCAGCGTCTACCATTTCATCATAATCCTCATAAAGTGTATCAGGAACAGGATCATTGTTCTTATTAATAAGATCGTTAATCTTATCCTTAATGTCCTGAGGATAACTGTCATACTCGTCCTTACCGGAGATAATCTGGTCTGCGTTGTCGGCAGTTACCGGGTTATCGTCCTTATCATAAGGCTTCGTATTATCGTTGTCAGATGCGTAGTCGTTTACGAAATCCTCGGCTATCTTGTCTTTGAAGTCATCCTTGGCATCGTTTACGATTGCATCACGCTCTGCGTCAGTATCCGTATCCGGATCATCAAGCTGAGCAATTGCATCGTCACGCTTGTCGTTGATTTCGTCTATAAGAGCCTTCTCTTCGTCAGTAAGTTCGGAATCGTCCTTACCATCCTTGATAGCCTCTATAGCCTCGTCAGCGGCGTCATTGACCTCATCCTTGGCCTTGTCGTCATCGAATGCGTCCTTAGCGCCATTGACTATTGCGTCGCGCTCTGCATCAGAATCCGTATCCGGATCATCAAGAGCATCAATTGCGTCATCACGCTTGTCATTGATTTCATCTATGAGCGCCTTCTCCTCGTCTGTGAGTTCATCATCGGACTTACCGTCCTTGATAGCCTCAATAGCCTCGTCAGCGGCATCATTGACTTCATCCTTGGCTGCGTCATCAGCAAATTCATCTGTTGTGTCATCAACTATATCGTTGATTTCATCAGCTGATTTTGCGTTATCGATATCATCGAGAGCATCTTCACGAGCCTGCTCGATTTCCTCAATGAGAGCCTTCTCCTCATCAGTGAGTTCATCATCGGACTTGCCGTCCTTGATATCCTCAATTGCCTGATCAGCAGCATCATTGATTGCATCCTTGGCCTCGTCCTTAGCATCAGCAAGAGTGGCCTTGGCATCAGCGAGCATGTCGTCGAATGTTTCATAAGGATCGTCAGAAGCGGTTGTGTTATTGATAAGTTCATTGATCTTATTAATTACATCCGTATCATTGTTATCCTTATAGTCTTTCCACTCATCCTCACCGGAGATAATCTGTGCTGCGTTATCTGCAGTTACAGGGTTATCGTCCTCATCGTAAGGATCACTGAAATCATTGTCTGAAGCGTACTCATTTACAAAGTCTTTTGCTTCATCAGTAACGAAGAGTTCCTTTGCAGGTTCCACAATGGCGGCTCTCTCTTCATCGGTATCAACATCTGCACCATCAAGAGCAGCGATTGCTTCGTCACGTTTGTCATTTACTTCATCAACGAGAGCCTTTTCTTCAGGTGTGAGATCATCATAATCCTTGCCCTCTGAAATACCGGCTATTGCCTTACCGGCCGCATCGTTGATATCATCCTTGGCAACATCGTCAGCGAATACATCCTTAGCATCATCAACAATGTTCTTTCTCTCCGGAGCAGTATCAACATCCGAATCATCAAGAGCGTTGATTGCTTCATCACGCTTGTCGTTAATCGCATCAACGAGTGCCTGTTCCGCAGGAGTAAGTTCGGAATCTTCCTTACCGTCCTTAACTGCAGCAATTGCCTCATCGGCAGCATCGTTGATTTCGTCCTTAGCGACGTCATCAGCGAATGTATCCTTGGCTGCGTCAACTATTGCTTCACGCTCAGCCTGAGTATCCGTATCCGGATCATCAAGAGCTGCGATTGCATCTTCACGTGCATCATTAATCGCGTCTATGAGTGCCTGCTCCTCGTCAGTAAGTTCAGAATCGTCCTTACCGTCTTTGACTGCAGCTATGGCTTCGTCAGCGGCATCGTTGACTTCGTCCTTAGCGACATCA
>JAFSPP010000010.1 GCA_017451425.1 Clostridia bacterium
GTCGCGGTTTCGCTCCAGGTAGCGGTCGTAGTAGCCGCCGCCGTAGCCTATACGGTTCCCATGCTCATCAAAGGCGAGGCCGGGCATGAGCATGAGGACTTTTTCATATACGGCCGGCGGCCCGTCCACCTCAGGTTCGGGGATACCGAATGCGCCGGGTTTTACATCGCAGAGGGAAGTTATCTCGTAAAACTCCATAAGGCCGTCATCAAGCACCTTGGGGACGGCCACTTTCTTGCCGTCTTCAAGCGCCTGCTCTATTATCCGCTCCGTTCTTATTTCCTGATTGTACGGGAGATAAGCAAAGAGCACATCCGCCACCTTATAGCAATCCAGTTTCAAAAAGGCCTCCGAAACTTTCAAAGAATATGAGCGTATCTCGGTCCCGTTCATTAAAGATTTTTTCTCTTTTACAAGAGTTCTTAGTTCTTTTTTGTTCATTCTACTACACTTTCACCCGTTTTCAGGTACTTCGTTTTTGCGCTACACTTTGTAGCGCGTTTCATATATTTTAATACAAATCGTTGTATTTAATAAACTGTAATATTTGTCTTATAATTTTTATGCTATCATTATATCACATTTTGAAAGGCAGGTAATACACAATGGCAAAATCTGATATTGAAATTGCTCAGGAAGCAACCCCCGAACGCATTGACAAGATAGCCGCGAAACTCGGTCTTACGGAAAACGACTTCGAGTACTACGGCTGGTACAAGGCAAAGGTTGACTACAACCTTTTAAACACACCCAAGCAGGGTGACCCCGCAAAGGTAATTCTCGTCACCGCAATCAACCCCACACCCGCAGGTGAAGGCAAGACCACAACGACAGTAGGTCTCGGAGACGCCCTCACAAAGCTCGGCAAGAAGACGGTCATCGCTCTCCGTGAGCCCTCTCTCGGCCCGGTATTCGGTGTAAAGGGCGGCGCAGCCGGCGGCGGATATGCCCAGGTTGTACCCATGGAGGACATCAACCTCCACTTCACTGGTGACTTCCACGCAATCGGTGCCGCAAACAACCTTCTTGCGGCCATGCTCGACAACCACATCTATCAGGGCAACGAGCTCGACATCGATACCCGCCGTATCGTATGGCGCCGCTGCGTTGACATGAATGACAGAGAACTTCGAAACATTGTTGCCGGTCTCGGCGGCAAGGCCCACGGCGTTCCCCGTGAGGACGGATTCGACATCACCGTCGCTTCTGAAATAATGGCAGCGTTCTGCCTCGCCACCTCGCTTGACGACCTCAAGGCGCGCTTCGCCCGCATAGTTGTCGCTTACAACAGAAGCGGTGAGCCCGTAACTGCAGGTCAGCTCGGTGCCCAGGGCGCTATGACAGCCCTTCTGAAGGACGCTTTAAAGCCCAACCTCGTACAGACACTCGAAGGCACACCCGCCTTCGTTCACGGCGGACCTTTCGCCAATATAGCTCACGGCTGTAACTCCGTTATGGCCACAAACATGGCCCGTCACTTCGGTGACTACGTTGTAACGGAGGCCGGCTTCGGCGCTGACCTTGGTGCCGAGAAGTTCCTCGACATCAAGTGCCGTCTCACGGGCATCCGCCCGTCCGCCGTTGTCATCGTAGCTACCATCCGCGCACTCAAGTACAACGGCGGTGTGCCGAAGGCAGAGACGGGCAATGAGAACCTCGAGGCACTCGAAAAAGGTCTCCCGAACCTCTTAAAGCACGTTGAAAACATAACACAGGTCTACAAGCTTCCCTGCGTAGTAGCCCTCAACAGATTCGTCGCTGACACCGATGCCGAGATCGAACTCGTCACAAGAAAGTGCGCAGAGCTCGGCGTAAACGTCAAGATGAGTGAAGTCTGGGGCAAGGGCGGCGAAGGCGGCATTGAACTCGCCGAAGAAGTTATCAAACTCTGTGATCAGCCGAACAGCTTCGAGTTCTCATATGACACAGACCTTCCCATCAAGGATAAGATTAAGGCCATTGCCACACGTATCTACGGCGCCGACGACGTTGTCTACGCCGGCAAGGTTGAGCAGGAGATTGCAAACCTCGAATCACTCGGCTTCGGCAAACTCCCGATCTGTATGGCAAAGACACAGTACTCCCTTACAGACGACCAGACCAAGCTCGGCCGTCCGACAGGCTTCAAGATTACCGTCCGCAACATTACGGTATCCGCAGGCGCAGGCTTCCTTGTAGTACTCACCGGTGACATCATGAAGATGCCGGGTCTCCCGAAGGTTCCTGCAGCCATGAAGATTGACGTTGACAACACCGGAAAGATTTCCGGCCTGTTCTGATAAGGATGATTTTAATGGAAAAGATACCTCAGTGGTCCTGTGAAAAATTCGTTGAAGAAACGTACTCCAAAGCGCCCGTGCCGGGCGGCGGCGGAGTCGCCGCCCTCGTGGGCAGCATAGGCACTGCCCTGTCGGGCATGGTATGCAACCTCACGACCGGCAAGAAGAAGTATGCCGAATACGAAGAGGATATACAGAGAATTCTTGCCGACGCACGGGCGCTTCAGACGGAGCTCCTCGGACTTATCGACAAGGACGCGGAAAACTTCTATCCCCTCTCTCAGTGTTACGGATTACCTGCCGAAACAGAGGCTGAGAAGGCGGAAAAGGAAGAGAAGATGCAGGCCTGCCTCAAGGTTGCGATTTCAGCGCCCATCGAAATCGTCCGTATATCTTTCAAAGCACTTAAACTTCACGAGGAGCTTGTCACCAAGGGTTCCAAGCTCGCCGTTTCCGATGTCGGCTGCGGAACCGTCTGCCTTAAGGCGGCGCTGCAGAGCGGCTGGCTCAACGTTATGATAAACCTGAAATCCATCAAAGATGAAGCTTTTGTAAAAGACGTTGAGGCAGAGCTCCTGCCGCTCGTTGAGGACGGCTCGGCCCTCGCCGATGAAATCTATGAAAACGTAAAACAACAACTCGCATATTAGGAGGATTAATTATGGCTCAGTTACTTGATTGCAAACTTGTTGCTCAGTCCATAAAAGATGACTGCAAAGCCCAGGCTGACGCTCTCAAGGCTCAGGGCATCACACCGAAGCTCGGTATTGTACGTGTCGGTGAGAAAGGCCCCGACCTCGCCTACGAGCGCGGCGCCACAAATACAATGAACGAAGCGGGCATCGAAGTGGAAGTCTTCGCCATGCCGGCAGATGTTTCACAGGATGACTACATCAAAAAATTCCGCGAGATAAACGCAGATCCCTCCATCCACGGAATTCTCGCTTTCCGTCCCCTCGACAACATCGATGAGACAGAGGCAATCTCAAATAACCTCTCCGCAGTCAAGGACTGCGACTCCTCCACGACGGAGAACATGGGCAAGGTTGTAATAAACGACCCGACAGGTCTCTACCCCTGCACAGCCGCTGCGATAATGGAGATTATCGACTTCTATGCTGACGAGATTAAAGCTCATGTCGCAAAGAAATACAAGGTTCCCGAACTCGCAAACGACGCTCAGAAAGAGGATGTATGCTGCGGCCTCGACGTCTGCATCATCAACAACTCAAACGTCATAGGCAAGCCCCTCTCAATGATGCTCACAAACCGTTTTGCGACAGTAACCATCATCCATCATCTCACACATGCCGAGATTAAGAACGAGTATATTAAACGCGCCGATGTAGTTGTCTGCGCAACCCCGTTCAAAGACTCAATCACGGCAGACATGCTCGGTGACGACCAGATCGTCATAGATGCCGCCGTCGTACGCGAGAAGGCTTTCGACGAAAACGGCGAGCCGATCATGAACGAGAAGACCGGCAGGCAGAAGATAAACACCTTCGGTTGCTGCGCAGCCGATGTTGAGGAGAAGGCCGCATGGAAGACTCCCGTACCGGGTGTCGGCGGCATAACCTCCGCTCTCCTTGCAAAGAACCTCATCAAGGCCTGCAAGGTTCAGAACAACATTAAGTAGGAGGAAATCTCATGATTATCACCAGAAAGAAACCTTATGAAGAGCTCCTCTCCATGCTCGGCGATGCCAAAAAGGTCATCCTTGTAGGCTGCAAGAGCTGCGCGACCTCCTGTGAGACAGGCGGCGAACCGGAGATGGCCGCTCTTACCGAGGCCTTAAAGGCTGACGGTATAGAAGTAGTGGGTACGGTATATCCTGACGAGAGCTGCCAGAAGCTCCTCGTCAAGAAAGAGCTCAAGGCAGTCCGTGACACAGGATATGACGCAGTCATATCACTCGCCTGCGGCGACGGCGCACAGACTGTTGCACAGCTCGTTGACACACCGGTTTATCCCGCAAACAACACGATGTTCCTCGGCCAGGTCGAGCGCATAGGCATCTTCAACGAAATGTGCCGTATGTGCGGCGACTGTGTCATCGGACACACCGGAGGCATCTGCCCCATCACAAAATGCGCGAAGTCACTTGTCAACGGTCCCTGCGGCGGACAGAAGAACGGCAAGTGCGAGGTCAACCCCGAGAACGACTGCGCATGGATCCTTATCTACAACCGCATGAAGGAAATCGGACAGGAGCAGAAATTCATTGACCAGCTCCTTGAGGACAAACCTCACGGCGCACACGCCTATCCGAGAACAGTCAATCTCAAAGAAGAGAAAAAAGGTGCAGAGGAGGTAGCAGAATGAGCGTTTTAAAAGAAGCTTTTGATTCCGGCAAATTCGCCGTTACTGCCGAGATGGCCCCGCCCAAGGGCGCCGATTTCTCCGAGCAGCTTGAAGTGGCTCAGCTCTTAAAGGGCAAGGTCCACGGTATAAACGTAACAGACATGCAGAGCGCATGCCTCAAGGCCTCATCCATCGGCCTCTGCGCAGCGCTCAAGGCAGAGGGCTTAAACCCCATCATCCAGATGACCGGCCGTGACCGTTCAAGGATGGCAATCATGGGCGACTTCCTCTCAGCCTATGCCCTCGGTATAGACACAATGCTCGCCCTCACAGGCGACCACACGACCGTCGGCGACTGCAAGGACTCCAAGCCCGTATTCGACCTCGACTCAGTCGGCATCCTCAATATGCTCACAAAGATGGAGCAGACAGGTCTAGACTGCGGCGGAAACGAACTTGAGGGCCCCGTACCCGTATTCTACAAGGGCGCATGCGTAACTCCCGTTTATGAGCCTCAGATAATGCAGATTGCGAAGCTCAAGAAGAAGGTGGACGCAGGCGCTGAGTATATCCAGACACAGGGCATCTTCGACATCGAGTCCTTAAAGCGCTTTATGGACGCAGTCGACAAGGCAAATATAAAGGTTCACATCATGGCAGGCATCATTCCGCTCAAGGCGGCAGGTATGGCCAAGTATATGAACGCGAATGTTCCGGGTATCGATGTTCCCGACTGGATGATTGAAAGACTTGCCGCGGCAGCAGCCGAAGGCAAGGAGAAAGACATAAAAGGCCTTCCCGCAAAAGCGGGCATCGAGATGGCGGCAGACATGGTCCGCCAGATCAAGGAAGAAGGCATCTGCGACGGTGTCCACATCATGGCTATCGGCGCAGAGAAGAACGTTCCGACCATTCTGGAGAAAGCCGGTGTCAGCATATGAAGATTACCGTAATCGGAGCGGGCCCCGGCGGTTACGAAGCTGCCATATATGCCGCAAAGAAAGGCGCCGAAGTAGTCCTCGTTGAGAAGGATCAGGTCGGCGGCACCTGCTTAAACCGCGGCTGTATTCCGACAAAGGCCTTTCTCGCGACATACAACACACTCAAGACAGTTGAGGATGCCGACGACTTCGGTATAATCCTCCCTGAGGGCGATGTAAAAATCGACTACCCCGCAGTTTTGGAGCGCAAGAACAAAGTCATGAGCAACCTCGTCAAAGGCGTACAGTTCCTCTGCGACAAGTCCGGTGTGACAATTGTCAAAGGCACAGGCGCCCTCAAAGACAAGAACACCGTCATTGTCACAAAGGAGGACGGCACAACCGAAGAGATTGCGACCGACTACATCATCCTCGCAACCGGTTCCGTACCTACGGCACCTCCGGTATTCAAGGTTGATCACAAGCACGTCGTCACCTCTGACGAAGTCCTGGACTTCTCCGAGGCTCCGAAATCAATGATCTTAGTCGGCGGCGGTGTAATAGGCTGCGAAATCGGTCAGTTCCTCCACTCAATGGGTACGGAAATGACGATTGTCGAGGCTCTTCCGAGACTCATGGCCACAATGGACGAGGATGTCTCAAAGCAGATAGCCCGCCAGTTCAAGAAAGAAAAAATCAAAGTCATCTGCGGTGACGGCATTACGGCTGTCGACCCGCAGGGCGACAGCGTAAAGGTCACTCTCGCCTCCGCCACGGAGCTCGAGGCCGAGTACTGCCTGGTCGCTATCGGACGCGCTCCCTACCCGGAGGGCCTCGGCCTTGAGGCCGCAGGCGTCGAGATGGCAGAGCGCGGCAGAGTCGCAGTTGACAACCATATGAAGACAAGCGTCGACAATATCTATGCCATCGGCGACATAGTCCCGAGCGCACAGCTCGCACATGTCGCCTCCAAGGAAGGCTTTGTAGCCGTCGACAATATCTTCGGCGAGAACAAGACGATGACATACCACGCCGTTCCCGGCTGTGTATTCACAAACCCGGAACTCGCCTCCTGCGGTACACTTGAGAAGGACCTCATTGCCGCCGGCAAAGAGGCAGGCAAGGATTACCGCGTCGGCACCTTTGACTTCAAGGGTCTCGGCAAGGCTCAGGCCTCCGGCCATATCGCCGGCTTCGTCAAAGTCATTGCCGACATGGACGATGTCCTCATCGGCGCCGAGATAGTCGGAGCAAACGCTTCCGATATGCTCCAGGTTCTCACAACCGCCGTCCAGTGCAAACTGACAGTTGAGCAGGTTGCGGAATCGATCTTCCCTCATCCGACAATGTGCGAAGGCATTATGGAAGCCCTTCACGATGTTCACGGTATGAGTGTTCACAAAGCTCCCGCCCTGTGATACAATAAGAAAAAATGCAAGGAGAAATAAATATGGCAGATTATAAATACAACAACGGCCACGCATGGGCCCTCATCGAAGGCGATACCGCAAAAATCGGTATCACTCCCTATGCTGCAGAGCAGCTCGGAGACATTGTATATGTTGACCTCCCCGAGGTCGGCGACACAATCTCAGCCGGCGACACTTTCACTGAAATCGAGTCTTCCAAGACCTCATCAGAGGTTCCCGCTCCGCTTTCAGGCGAAATCATTGCCGTAAACGATGCCCTCGATGACGATCCCGAGAACGTAAACGAGGATGCCTACGCTTCCTGGATTATCGAACTGAAACTTGACGATCCTTCAGAGGCAGACGCCCTCCTTGACGCTGACGCCTACGACGATATCTGCGAATAAGGAAGAAAGACCATGACGCGCCTGAGCTATGCTGAGAGTCATTCTCACGACCCGTATTTCAATCTCAGCTTCGAGAAATACCTCTTCGAGAACGTTCCTGATGACGAGGTAATTTTCTACCTCTGGCAAAATGAGCGTACAGTGGTCTGCGGCAGAAATCAGAATATCTACAAAGAATGCAACCTTACCGCCCTGGACAAACTCGGCGGTAAGGTTGCGCGTCGTCTTTCAGGCGGCGGCGCGGTCTTCCACGACCTCGGCAACTTAAACTTCTCGTTCATCGCCCGCGACGCCCTGTACGACGTCGACCGTCAGATGGAAATAATCAGGGATGCCCTTTCCCGTATGGGCTTCAATGTCGAGCGTTCCGGACGAAACGACCTGACCATAGACGGCAGGAAAATCTCCGGCAGCGCTTTTCACAAAGCCAACGGTTCAAACTGCCACCACGGAACGATAATGATTGATGTCGACCCGGACATCTTAAAGGAAGTCCTGACGGTCGACCCCGGAAAGCTCGAATCAAAGGGCGTTTCCTCCGTGTCTTCAAGAGTTGCGAACCTCAAAGACTTCAGGGAGGATATCACACTTGACGAACTGAAGAAGTATCTCTTTGGCGCATGTCTTCGGGCATATGACTGCAAGAACTTCTCATCGGAAATAACAATCAGTTCAAAAATGGTCGTCTCGTCAAACGGCCGTCTCGACTGGTTCTCCGACGGCTCAATGCTGACCATGCTCCAGGCCCTCTCCGAAAACCACGGCTTCTTTGCTGATGACAAATGGATATACGGCCGAAATCCCGCATTCACAGACATCATTGAGCACCGCTTTGACTGGGGCTCCGTCGAGATCTGCCTCAATGTCGAAGGCGATGAAATTAAAGACTGCAAAATCTTCTCCGACTCACTCGTGCCCGAATTCATACTCGCCGCAGAGGACTCCCTTCCCGGCACGAAATACTCCCCGGACAAAATAAAAGCCGCCATCGACAAGGCTGCAGCCTCTGTCGATGACGACGTTGTTTCAATAGCTGGAGATATTAAAAATCTGTTTTAAATTATAATTTTAAAGTGAATTTGTCGCCTCTTATGTATTGATGTGAAATATGTAAGGGGCGACCTTTTTGATCATAAATTACCTCGTGCAGGAAGAGGAGCGGCGAGCCGACCTCTATACCGAGGAGTGAAGCCTTGTTCTCATCCGCAGAGATGAGCGAGACGTCGTGAGACGCCTTTGACGGCTCAATTCCGTACGAGCGAAGCAGGCTGTAGAGCGAGCCGCGAAGATCACTCTCCAGAAGATAGGAATATACGAAGGAGAAGTGATTGCGCTCTAAAATTACGGGCTCATCGTCAGCATAGCGAAGGCGGTCTATCTCGACAACACGGGACTCGGACGAAACCTTAAGTTCGATCACGTCCTCCTTTGTCGCCTTCACCGAGCGGGCTCCGAGCACCTTCGACGACGCAACTCTGCCGACAAGGCGGCAGGCGTCATGGAAGCTCGTGATGGGCTTTACGTCAATCTCCATGGACGGCACGGACACGAACGTGCCCTTGCCCTGTCTGCGGACTAAAAGCCCCTCCTCAGACAACTCTTCGAGAGCTTTGCGGACCGTAATACGAGAGACCTCGTATTTTTCGCAAAGCTCCTGCTCTGAAGGTATTCTGGAGTCTATCTCATAGACTCCGTTTTCTATCTCTGCGCGAATCCTCGCCACAAGTTGCTTGTAGAGGGGATTCGCGCTGTTTCGTTCTACTTTAGCCGACATATCCTATCTTGTCTGCAAGCTCCTTCTCAAGGAAGACATATGCATCGCGATGCATCTTCATGAATGTGCAGGGGCAATGAGGATCAAGCTTGTCGCCGAGCAGAAGCTGCTTTGCGGCCTCTTCCTTGTTGTTGCTCATTATCATGAGAAGTGTGCGGGCACGCATAATCTGGCCCATACCCATTGTGAAAGCGGTGCGCGGTACATCGTCGATGGATGCGAAGAAACGTGCATTTGCTTCAATTGTGGACTGGTCAAGAGTCTCCATGTGAGCCTTGTCCCAGAGTGTGTCACCGGGCTCGTTGAATGCGAGATGTCCGTCAGGACCTACGCCGAGAACCTGAATTGAAACATCGGAATTGTCGATAACATCGTTGAATTCCTTAAGATTGGTCTCGGGATCGCCGATACCCTTTGCTACATATGTGTTTGCCTTATCAATGTTGATATGGTTGAAAAGGTTGTCATCCATGAAGTATCTGTAGCTCTGGTCATGTGTGCCGGGGAGGCCTACATACTCGTCGAGGTTTACGGAGTGAACCTTTGAAAAATCAAGGCCCTCTTCGCTGCAGCGGCGGGCAAGCTCCTTGTACATGCCTACGGGTGATGAACCTGTAGCAAGACCGAGCGTAGTCTCAGGATTTGCGCGTACTTCGTTGTCGATTAAATCGGCGGCCTTCTTGCAAAGCTCCTCATAATCCTTACAAACTATTACTTTCATGTTTACTCTCCTTACTTTTTTCTGCAGATTATTTCATCTTTATTCTTGTATATATGAGCCTCGGGGACTACGCCGCGCACGCAGCTTGTGGGGTACACACTGACTTCGCGACACAGGATCGTACCGGGATTCAATACGCTGTTACAGCCGACTTCAACATAGTCGCCGAGCATGGCGCCGACTTTCTTTCTGCCGGTCTCGATGTGATCGCCCTCGTTGTTAATTACGACGAGCTGCTTGTCACTCTTTACGTTGCTGGTGATGGAGCCCGCTCCCATATGGCTCTTGTAGCCGAGGATTGAGTCTCCTACGTAGTTGTAGTGAGGAACCTGAACATTATCAAATATGATTACATTCTTAAGTTCCGTTGAGTTACCTACGACACAGTTCCTGCCGACAAGTGCGCTGCCTCTTACGAAGGCGCACTGGCGGACCTCCGTGCCCTCGCCGATAATGCAGGGGCCGTGGATATAAGCCGTCGGGAAAACAGTTACTGACTTGTGAATCCAGACGTCATCTTCGGGATGGTCATACTCGGAAAGGTCAAGAGTCTTGCCTATCTCGAGGATGAGATCGGAGATTCCCGCGAGAGCTTCCCAGGGATATGTGAAGCCCTTGAGATAGTCAGCGGCAACCGTGTGTTCAAGGTCGAATAAATCGGTAATTTTGATATCTGCCATTATTTCTTCACCTCAACAAGATGTCCTGATTTCTCCATCGCTGCGATGATGTAGTCAACGTTCTCCTCGCATTCCGCGTCAGAACCGGCCTCGGCCATTACGCGGAGCACGGGCTCAGTACCGGACTTCCTGAGAAGTACACGGCCGTTGTCACCGAGCTTGTCTGTGCATTCCTGTACAGCCTTCATGACTGCGGGATCGTTCATTGTGCCGTCCTTGTCATCAACAATTACATTTTTCAGAACCTGAGGGTACATGCGGATATCCGCCGCGAGTACCGACAGAGGAAGCATGGTGTCGACAAGGATGTTCATGAGCATGATGGCGGTGATGAGACCGTCACCGGTGTGGGCATATTTTCTGAAGATAATATGACCGGACTGCTCACCGCCGAGCATGTGGTCATATGCCTTCATGTTCTCATAGACATATCTGTCACCGACAGCCGTCTTCTCGTAACCGATGCCGCACTTGTCAAGGGCCTTGTAGAGGCCAAAGTTACTCATAATTGTCGTAACTACGGTGTTTGACGGCAGCTGGCCGTGGGCTTTCAGATACTTCGCGGCGACATACATGATTACGTCGCCGTTGACCTCGTTGCCGAGCTCGTCAACGGCAAGGCAGCGGTCTGCGTCGCCGTCGAAGGCAAAGCCGACATCAAGGTTGTTGTCGCGTACGAACTTCTTCAGGCCTTCAATATGAGTTGAACCGGCATCCTTGTTGATATTCACGCCGTTCGGCTCGTTGTTGATGACATATGTCTTTGCACCGAGAGCCTGGAATACCGACTGGGCCTCCATCCAGGAAGCTCCGTTTGCGCAGTCAAGACCGACCTTGCAGTTCTCAAAGCTCTTCGTTGCGAGGTTTGTGAGGTAACCGATGTAGCGGTTTCTGCCGTTATAGAAGTCAATTGATTTGCCGATTTTATCCTCTGAAGCGAAGGGAATCTCGGGAATTTCACCGTCAATATACTTCTCAATCTCATCCTGGAGATCATCATCCATCTTCTCACCGTTGTCGTTCATGAGCTTGATACCGTTGTCATAAAACGGGTTGTGAGAGGCAGAAATCATTACACCGCAGTCGAAGTTCTCTGTTCTGGTGATAAAGCTGACTGACGGTGTAGTGGTTACGTGAAGAAGATAGGCGTCGCAGCCGGACGATGTAATGCCCGACGCAAGCGCGGCTTCATATGTATAAGATGAAAGTCTTGTATCTTTGCCGATTACAATCTTTGCGCCTTCATGTTTGTTGGAAAAATAGTAGCCGAGATAGCGGCCGATTTTAAACGCGTGTTCTGAGGTCAGGTCCACGCCTGCCTTGCCGCGGAATCCGTCTGTACCGAAATACTTACCCATAGATTTACTCCTTTCAAAATCAAATACGTGTCCATTATAATGGATTTACGCCCAAAGTCAACATAATATTATATAACATTATAAACAATTAACAATTGACCGCGCGTTTTTGTTGTGCTAAACTTGTCTTTGCGTTTTATTAATAATGTATGGTGTTGAAGAGAAAGGCATCATACAAGGAGGTACGAGAATGTACAAAAAAGTTTCACCCAACCTGGACTTCGTTGAACGCGAGAAGCAGGTACTTGACTTCTGGAAAGAAGAGAAGATTTTCGAAAAGACCGAGGAGAAAAAAGGTCCGTCCTACGTATTCTACGACGGCCCGCCCACGGCGAACGGCAAGCCCCACATAGGCCACGTCTTAACCCGCGTCATCAAGGATATGATCCCGAGATACCGCACAATGAAGGGTTACTACGTTCCGAGAAAGGCCGGTTGGGACACACACGGTCTTCCCGTTGAACTTGAAGTCGAAAAGGAAATCGGCATCAACGGAAAGGAACAGATTGAAGCTTACGGCCTTGAGCCCTTCATCGAGAAGTGCAAGGAAAACGTATGGAAATATAAAGGCATGTGGGAGGATTTCTCCGGCACGGTAGGTTTCTGGGCCGATATGGACAATCCTTATGTCACATACCATAACGACTTTATCGAATCAGAGTGGTGGGCACTCAAGCAGATTTACGACAAGGGTCTCATGTACAAGGGCTTCAAGATAGTCCCGTACTGCCCCCGCTGCGGAACGCCGCTCTCATCACACGAAGTAGCCCAGGGCTACAAGGACATCAAGGAGCGTTCCGCAGTCGTCAGAATGAAGGTTGTCGGCGAGGACGCATACTTCCTTGTCTGGACGACAACCCCCTGGACACTCCCCTCAAACGTCGCCCTCTGCGTAAACCCGGATGACGAGTACTGCAAGGCGAAGGCAAAGGACGGAAAGGTATACTATCTCGCAACCGCTCTTCTTGACGCAAACTTCTCAAAGCTTGCCGAAGGCGACGAGAAGCCCTATGAAATCCTTGAGACAATGAAGGGCAAGGACCTCGAGTACAAGGAGTACGAGCCCCTCTTTGACTATGCGACACCCATAGCCGAAAAGCAGCACAAGAAGGCCTTCTTCGTCTGCTGTGACGACTATGTAACCATGACAGACGGAACGGGCATCGTCCATATCGCTCCCGCTTTCGGTGAGGACGACGCCAACGTCGGCAGGAACTACGACCTGCCCTTCGTACAGCTCGTCGACGGCAAGGGCAATATGACCGCCGAGACGGACTACGAAGGCGTCTTCGTCAAAGATGCAGACCCGAAGATTTTAGTCGACCTCGACAAGAAGGGTCTCCTCTTTGACGCTCCGAAATTCGAGCACAGCTATCCGCACTGCTGGCGCTGTGACACTCCCCTCATCTACTACGCACGCGAGTCCTGGTATATTAAGATGACCGAGGTCCGCGACGATCTCATCAAAAATAACAACACGATAAACTGGATCCCCGAAAGCATCGGTAAAGGCCGCTTCGGCGACTGGCTCGAGAACGTCCAGGACTGGGCTATCTCGAGAAACCGTTACTGGGGCACTCCCCTCAATGTCTGGGAATGCGAATGCGGTCACAGACACGCGATAGGTTCCATTGAGGAACTCAAGTCAATGTCCGGCAACTGCCCGGATGATATTGAACTGCATCGCCCGTTTATCGATGCCGTTACAATCAAATGCCCTGAGTGCGGCAAAGAGATGCACAGGGTCCCCGAGGTTATCGACTGCTGGTTCGACTCGGGTTCCATGCCTTTCGCACAACACCACTATCCGTTTGAGAACAAGGACCTCTTCGAGCAGCAGTTCCCGGCCGACTTCATCTCAGAGGCAGTCGACCAGACAAGAGGCTGGTTCTACTCACTCCTTGCAATCTCAACCCTCATCTTCAACAAGGCACCGTTTAAGAACGTAATCGTTCTCGGTCACGTACAGGACGAGAACGGCCAGAAGATGAGTAAGTCAAAGGGCAACGCAGTCGACCCGTTCGAGGCCCTCGAGACCTACGGCGCCGACGCCATCCGCTGGTACTTCTATACCAATTCGGCGCCCTGGCTTCCCAACCGTTTCTACGGCAAGGCCGTATCCGAGGGACAGCGCAAGGTCATGGGTACACTCTGGAACACTTATGCGTTCTTCGTACTCTACGCCAATATAGATAACTTCGATGCTTCGAAGTACACTCTCGACTACTCATCACTCTCGACAATGGACAGATGGTGTCTCTCAAAGATGCAGTCCATGGTCAAGGGCGTCGATGAGAATCTCGAGAATTACAGAATTCCGGAGGCGGCCAAATACATCGCCGAGTTCGTGGACGAACTCTCCAACTGGTATGTCCGCCGCTGCCGTGAACGCTTCTGGGCTACAGAGCTCACACAGGACAAGATCAACGCCTATATGACGCTCTACACGGCGCTCGTCACAACCGCCAAGGTTGCCGCCCCGATGATTCCTTTCATCACCGAGGACATCTACCAGAACCTTGTACGCGAGAACGACAAGAGCGCGCCCGAGTCAATTCACCTCTGCGATTTCCCTTCGGTCAACACAGAGTGGATAGACAAGGAACTCGAGGACAATATGGAAGAGGTTCTCCTCATTGTCGGCCTCGGCCGCGCGTGCAGAAACGGTTCCAACATTAAAAACCGCCAGCCGCTCGCGAAGATGTTTGTCAAGGCGAACAAGGAACTCGACTCCTACTGCACGGGCATCATTAAGGATGAACTCAACATCAAGGAGATCAGTTTCGTGGACGACGCTTCCGACCTCCTCTCTTACAACTTCAAGCCGCAGATGAGAACACTCGGTCCGAAGTACGGCCCTCAGCTGAACGAAATCCGTCAGAAGTTGACCGAACTCGACGGCAGTAAGGCAAAGGCCGAACTCGACGAGACCGGAGTATTAAAACTCAGCATCTCCACGGGCGATATAGAACTCACCGCTGACGATCTCCTCATCGAGACCAAGCAGCAGGAAGGCTACTACAGCCTCTCCGACTTCGGTGTGACCGTCGCAATTGACACTACTCTCACCGACGAGCTCATCACCGAAGGCTTTGTACGCGAGATTATCTCGAAGGTACAGACCATGAGAAAGGATGCGGGCTTTGAGGTTATGGACCGCATCAACATCTATGTTGACGGTTCCGAAAAGATAAAGAAAATCGCCGAAGAGAACAAGTCGGCCATCATGGGCGACGTCCTCTGCGACGAGATTATAGTAGGCACGCTTGACGGCTACACCGCCAAATGGGATATCAACGGCGAGGATGCCACATTCGGTGTCAAAAAGAACTAAAAGAAAAGGCGCTCTTTCGAGCGCCTTTTTCATTTGGCTTCTCCCCGGGGAGAAGCTGTCAGCGAAGCTGACTGATGAGGGTGTTACTTCTCCCTCTTAGGTTTTATAAGCAGTATTATTGCAATAAGTATTGCAAGGTAGACAAGAAGTATTCCCACCGTCATAAGAGCCTTGCCGAGCCCCTCCTTGGCTATACCGATAAGCACGAGCATCGGCGCGCCGAAGAGAATTCCGAAAGA
>JAFSPP010000011.1 GCA_017451425.1 Clostridia bacterium
CAGGCTGTAAGAAGTTAAAAAGAGAGTGGAGGATTTTGTTGACTTTGACAAACAAATGTTTTATAATTTAAATGTAGTAAAGGTTTAAATCGCACAGGTACGTACTTTTAAGTGTTCAGTAAAAATTTGGTTTGTGCGGTGGATTTCAAACTCTTACAGGGTGTAAGAAGTTGAAATTAAAGGATACCAGTTGAAAGGAAATTGCTATGAATAATTATGCGGGAACAGCTAATAACGCGGGAACAGGCAGTAACGCGGGAACAGGCAGTAATGTGAGAACGGTCAATAACGCCAGAACAGTCAATGGCGCACTCAAGGATAACAACGGGTGCCCCGACACTTCCGGCTTTGTCTTTGCCGATATTGTTGAAGATGCGGAGATTAGATCCGCGCGGGAGCAGACAACAGGTGAACTGTACTACTCAATGGTAGATATTATTTTTGCTCTCAGGGAAGATTATTCCCATTCCGAGTCCGCCAATTATTGGAGTGTAATGAAGCATCGGCTTTTGAAAAAACGATACATTTATGACAGAATTAATTGTCACAAGGTCAAGGTTGAGGCTAAAGACGGAAAGCGCCGCGGAACGGATTTCATGAATCTTGATGATGCATTTTTTGTTCTCAGAAAACTTTCTTTCTGTGACGATAAAGAGTACCTGGAGGAATTCCTTAAAAAGTGTGCAAATTCAAAGCGTACAGAAGATTACTACTAGAATAAAAGATTGCCGGAAAAAAAGAGGTGCTCGAATGAACACCTCTTTTTTATGTGTTGTTTCAAGATTCCGCAAATGCTACTTCAAGATTCCGCAAATGGGGGCGTCGGCTTCATCGGCAAGGCGTTTCGCATCATCGTATTCGATGGAGACCTTTTCGATGTCGCCGTAGGTGAAGTGGTTGGCTTTGACCGGACCGTATGGGGTGTCGACTGTGGTCGGTTCGCGGTCCATGATTATGCGGTCAAGTTTAGAGCGGCGAATGCCGACTGCGCTTGTGTGCTTTAAAATGATTTTGATAAGAGCTTCTTCCTGCTCGGGCTTGCACATGACTGAAAGTGCATAGGCCGGGCGGTTCTTTTTCATGAAGATGGGGGAGAACCAGGCATCCTTTGCGCCTGCCTCGAAGAGTTTGTCGATGGTGTAGCCGAGGATTTCGCCTGAGCAGTCATCTATGTTAGTCTCAAGGAGAACAATTTTGTCGTTCGTCATTTTGTCATTCATTGTTCTGACCTCCGTTGCTGTGGCTTCCGTTGCTGTGGCCTTCACATACCATGGCGTTAATCTGGGCTGCGCTGTAGCCTGCGCCGAAGCCGTTGTCAATGTTGACGACGCTGGTGCCGGCAGCGCATGAGTTTATCATGGCGAGGAGGGCTGAAATGCCCTCGAAATTTGCTCCGTAACCGACTGAGGTCGGAACGGCAATGACGGGAACGGTCACCAGGCCGCCTATGACGGTGCATAAGGCGCCTTCCATGCCCGCGACGGCAACAATTGCGTTTGCCTGTCTTATCTCGTCTATGCGGTCGAGGAGACGATGCAGACCTGCGACACCTACATCGTAGAATTTTTCAACGTTTGCTCCGCACATGTGGGCTGTGACGGCAGCTTCGTCGGCGACGGGTATGTCGGTCGTGCCTGCGGTGCAGATTGCGACCTTGCCTACGAGCTTTTCGGGCTCGCCGACGGTAATACAGCGCGCGTGCTGATGCCATACGGCATTCGGCAGCGCTGCTTTTACGGCCTCGTATTGTTCCTCGCTCGCGCGTGTGCCGAGCACGAGGCCGTTGTTCTCGTAGAGGGTCTTGAAGATTTCGACGCAGTGGTCGCGTTTCTTGCCCTGGCAGAAAACAACTTCGGGGAAGCCTGTTCTTCTTTTTCGGTCGAGATCGAGGCAGGCGAAATCGCCCACTGTCTCGTACATCTTGTCTGACATAGCTGTTCTCCTAATCCAAGATATATATGCCTGAGGAGAGCACGACAACTTCCTGGCCGGCTACGCGCATATAGCGGAGCACGGGTTCCTCAAACTTCTTGTAGTCGGTTGTTACATAGTTCTTAAGCGAGACTTTCTTTATGGCGCGTGCGTTCTTGCAGCAGACGAAGAGTTCGTTGCCGATTCTGCTGACGGCCATGGGACGGCCTATGTCCGTGGTGGACGCGCCGCCTATACGGAAGTCTATGCGCTGAAGTTTCTTTGAATAGCGGACGACCGCGTTCTGATCGGGAACGCAGCACCAGATACTGTTGTCCTCCGGTGCGCAGCTCCTGACAGGGCTGTCGTGGTAAGAGAGGTCGCCCGTCCAGATGAGTGTTCCGTTGTAATCGAACACACCGATTTCACCCGTAGGGTATACCACGTTGATAAACCCTTCAGGTCCTTCGCAAACCGTGCAGGTGAGGTAGTCCTTAACCTGCTGAACTATTTCGACATATCCGCGTCCGAACTTGTACTGCGCGTAGAAGTTCTTCTTTACCTTCTGCACCTTGTGTGTGGTGAAGTTGAAGAAGCGGAATGCCACCTTGATTTTGCCGCGCTCGTCACGTCCGTCCGGAATGGCTATTATAAAGCCTTCGGGATGCGGAATTATATCGAGCGGGGTATGGCTCATTAATTGTTTCATTCTGCGTTAATCACCTGATAACAGAGTGCCATAAGGCTGTCGTTGAAGTGCATGTTCTCAACGACTGCTCTCGGATATTTTTCATTGATGTTGTAATGGGAGAAATTCCAGAATCCCTTGATTCCGCAGTCGATGTACATGGGTACATTGGCTGCCGCTTCGGCATAGGGGATGCAGAGGATGGCGACTTCAACGCCGTTCTCCTTGCAGAAGTCCTCTATGTCTGAGGCGGGACGGATAGGCAGGCCGCGGAGGACCTGACCTGAAAGAGCCTCGTTCTTGTCGAAGATGCCGATGAGGTTGAAGCCGCGCTGTTCAAACTCAATCTGTAAAGCGAGGGCGCGGCCGAGGTTGCCGGCACCGATAAGAATGGTCTTGAGGTTGGAACCGACGCCTAAAATCTTGCCGATCTCATTCTGAAGACTTTCAATATTGTAACCGTAGCCCTGCTGGCCGAAACCGCCGAAGCAGTTTAAGTCCTGGCGTATCTGAGATGCGGACAGACCCATTCTGTCAGCGAGCTCGCGGCTTGAAATACGTACCATGCCGGCATTCTTGAGGATGCCGAGGAAACGATAGTAACGGGGAAGTCTTTTGATAACTGAAATGGAAATGTACTTGGAACTCATGCTGAAAATCTCCTATCTTTCAAGCGACTTGACCGTATCCATTACGTAGTCGCCGAATTCTTTGCAGGTTGCACCGTTGCTCCTGCCTGTAATCGTTATTTTCTTCTCTGTCTCGAGACAGATATTCATTGCCTTTGAGAGTAAGTCAGCCTTGTCGGCATAGCCGATATGGCGAAGCAGCATCTCGGCCGCCTTGAACATTGAGGCCGGGTTGGCGTAGTCGCCGTCGCCGCGCTCAATCATGCGGGGCGCGGAGCCGTGAATGGCCTCAAACATGGCGTAGCGGTCGCCGATGTTTGCGGAGCCGGCAGTGCCGACACCGCCCTGGATCTGCGCGGCCTCGTCGGTGATGATGTCACCGTAGAGGTTGGGCAAAACAAAGACCTGGAACTCGCTGCGGCGGGCCTCATTTACGAGGTTGGCCGTCATGATGTCTATGTACCAGTCCTCGGCGGTAATCTCCGGATACTCGTCGGCAATCTCGTGTGCGAGGAGGGAGAACTTTCCGTCTGTCTTTTTCATGATATTCGCCTTTGTGACTATGGCAAGGTTTGTCTTGCCGTTTGCCCTGGCATACTCACAGGCTGCGCGCACAATGCGCTTCGTGCCCGGATTTGTCGTGACCTTGAAGTCGAAGGCGAGTTTATCGGGAATCTCGATTCCCTTTGAGCCGAGGACATATTCGCCCTCGGTGTTCTCGCGGAAGAAAATCCAGTCAATGCCCTCCGACGGGACCTGTACGGGGCGCACGTTGGCATAGAGGTCGAGCTCACGGCGCATTGCGACATTCGCGCTCTCCATTGTGCCGCCCTTGGGTGTGGTCGTCGGGCCCTTGAGGATTACCGGACACTCCTTGAGCTCTGCGAGAACGTCGTCCGGTATGGCCTTGCCGCAGGCCTCTCTGTTCTCTATGGTAAGGCCGTCAATGACCTTGAATTTGATTTTGCCGGAGGCTACATCGTCCTCGAGAAGGAAGGAGAGGAGACGCATAGCCTCGTTTGTAATGATGGGGCCTATGCCGTCACCGCCGCAGATGCCGATTTTAATCTCGTCCATGGATGAGAAGTCGGTTTTGCCCGCGTCCTTTTCCATACGCTCGCAGCGCTCGAGCTGCTCGGTGAGGAGGCCTCTGAAATGTTCTACTGCTGATTCAATGTAATCCATTATTTCTGTCCTTTCGTGTACTGAAGGAGGTCGCCCGCTTTGAGGATTTCCTTCTGTCTGTCTGTGAATATGCCGCAAAGCGGAATCTCCGCGCCCGTGGTCTCATCAACGAGGGTGAACTCGCCCGAGTCAAGGGACGCGAATACGTCTTTCAGCACGAGGCTGTCGCCCTGTGAGATCTTGTCGTAGTCAGCAGGGTCTTTGAATGTCAGGGGCATGATGCCGGCATTGATGAGGTTCGCGGCATGGATGCGCGCGAAGCTCTTCGTGATGACGGCCTTAATGCCGAGGTAGAGCGGAACGAGGGCGGCGTGCTCACGTGACGAGCCCTGGCCGTAGTTTGCGCCGCCTATGATGAATCCCTTGCCCGCAGCCTTGCAGTTTTCGGCAAAGTGCTCGTCGCACTGCTTAAAGCAGAACTGTGAGAGGTAGGGGATGTTTGAACGATAGGGAAGAATCTTCGCACCCGCGGGCATAATATGGTCAGTGGTTATATTGTCGCCGACCTTGAGGATTGCGGGAGCTGCGATTTCGGAAGTGAGCTGATTTGATTCCGGGAAAGGTTTGATGTTGGGACCGTAGATGACCTCGACAGAAGCCGCTTCCTCAGGGGAGGCCGGAAGCTCAATCATATTGTCGTTGATCGTAAATGCCGAAGGCATGACGATGTTTAAGGGAGCGCCGAGTGTGCGCGGGTCCGTGAGGACACCGGCAATTGCCGACGCGGCCGCGGTCTCGGGACTGACGAGGTAGATACCCGCGTCGGCCGTGCCCGAACGGCCCTCAAAGTTTCTGTTGAACGTGCGGAGAGAAATGCCTGCCGAGTTCGGTGACTGACCCATGCCTATGCACGGACCGCAGGCGGACTCGAGAACGCGGGCACCCGCGTCAATTATGTCTGTAAGTGCGCCGCAGGTCGCGAGCATGGAGAGAACCTGCTTTGAACCCGGAGCAATGGAGAGGCTCACATTCGGAGCGACCTTCTTGCCCTTTAAGATTGCGGCAACCTTGAGCATATCGGAGAGTGAGGAGTTGGTGCAGGAGCCGATGCAGACCTGATCGACCTTTATCTGACCGATTTCACTGACCTTTCTGACGTTGTCAGGCATGTGCGGCATGGCTGCCATCGGCTCAAGCGCTGACAGGTCAATCTCTATTGTTTCATCATATACGGCATCCTCGTCAGCGCTCAGCTCGGTGTAGTCAGAGCCTCTGCCCTGGGCTTCGAGGAAGGCCTTTGTAACTTCGTCCGAAGGGAAGATGGAAGTTGTGGCACCGAGCTCTGCACCCATATTGGTGATAGTGGCGCGCTCGGGTACCGACAGCGTCTTCACACCCGGTCCCTGATATTCGATAATCTTTCCGACGCCGCCCTTGACGCTCATTATTCTGAGGACCTCAAGGATTACGTCTTTCGCGGCGACGTAAGGGGAGAGGGCGCCTGTAAGATTAATCTTTACCATCTTCGGCATAGTGATGTAGTACTCACCGCCGCCCATGGCAACGGCGACGTCAAGGCCGCCTGCGCCCATGGCGAGCATGCCTATGCCGCCGCCCGTAGGCGTGTGGCTGTCCGAGCCGATGAGCGTCTTGCCCGGTACACCGAAGCGTTCAAGGTGTACCTGATGGCAGATGCCGTTGCCCGGACGCGAAAAACGAACGCCTCTCTTCTTGCACACGCTCTGGATGAAGCGGTGGTCGTCGGCGTTCTCAAAACCCGTCTGAAGGGTGTTATGGTCGATGTATGCGACGGAGAGTTCCGTCTTCACTCTGTCTATTTCCATGGCCTCGAGCTCGAGGTATGCCATTGTGCCCGTGGCATCCTGGGTGAGGGTCTGGTCAATGCGGATTCCGATCTCGTTTCCGGGGATCATTTCACCGCAGACAAGGTGTTTCTCAATGATTTTCTGACTTAGTGTCTGTCCCAATTTTCTGTGTGCTCCTTTAACAAACTTGAATGTTTTTTTAACAAACTTCGTTAAATATTATAACAAATAGTAAAGCAATGTCAATTATATAATTATTACACCATATATTGCGTTTTGCGGGCTTGTAATGTATAATATTTTGTGTATTTTCAAAAATATGCCCAAAAAGGAGATAACAAATGGAGTTCTTAAAAGCCATTATACTGGGTGCCGTTCAGGGAGCGACTGAGTTCCTTCCCATCTCGAGCAGCGGACACCTGTCAATACTCCAGCACTTTATGCACTTAAGCGGGGAGGGCTCGCTGGCACTCACCGTATTCCTTCACATAGGTACGCTGATAGCGGTAATAGCCGTCTACTACAAGACCTTCGGTGACATGATAAAGGAGATAGGCCTTGCAATAAAGGATCTCTTCACCGGAAAGATCAAGGAGACGAAGACGGAGAACAGGCATCTGCTTTATATGTTCATCATCTCATGCCTTCCGCTTCTTCTCGTCCTGCTGCCGATAGGCCATGACATGAAACTCAAGGACCTCGCGGATAAACTTGCGGGCGACGGCGACATAGTCGTAGAGGGCGTCATGCTCCTCATCACCGCGGCCCTTCTTCTCGTCGCGACGCATGTCGCGAAGACGAAGAAAAATATCCGCGACAGGGTGGAGGGCAAGGACGCCATCGCAGTCGGCGTCGCGCAGCTCTTCGCGGCAATCCTGCCGGGTATCTCGCGCTCAGGTTCGACCATCTCCACCGGTATGATCTGCGGTGTCGATAAGAACTATATGGTTCGTTACTCATTCGTGCTCGGCACACCGGCTGTACTTGCCGCGAGCATCTTTGAAATCAAGGAAGTCCTTGAGGGCGGAGCCCTGGCTCTTGACATAGGTCCCGTAATCGTCGGCATAATCGTTGCCGCGATAGTCGGTGTGGCATCCATCAAACTCCTTGAGATGCTCGTAAAGACAGACCGTTTCAAAATCTTCGGCTACTACTGCCTTATCGTAGGCGCCGTTGTTACCGTAATCGGTATCATAGAAAAGTTTTAAGGTGATGTAAAATGGCCAATAATCAACCGAAGAAGAAGGCTCCGGCGAAGAAACCGCCGCAGAAAAAGCCTGCTTCACAGCCTAAAAAGAATACACAGAACGGAAAGATGTATATTGAGCGCGAGCATTCAAAGAATGACGCCCGCCAGCGCAACGCGATTATCCTTTTCGCCGTCGCAACCTTCCTTCTTTTCCTGACACTCATACCCGGTGGAAACGTCTGGGCTGCGCTTCAGAGCATAGTCTTCGGACTCTTCGGAGTATGCGCTTTTGTATGGCCTTTAGTGCTCTTCTACATCGCCATAATGCTCTCGCTTGACAAGCCGATGGGCAAGCTCAATTTCACCGTCATCGTCGCGTCCATACTCGTAATCCTCATAAGCTCAGCTGTCTTCGTATTCAGCTCCGATTTTGAGATAACAATCGGCCGCGACTACTTCGACGCAATAATCGATGCATACAAGATCGGCAAGGCCTCTACAAACGGAGGCGCCGTAGGCGCGATAATCGGCGGTCTGCTGCTCTGGCTCTTCGGCTCGAAAGTGCCCGCAGGCATAACGATTATACTCTTCTGCTTCGTTGCCCTGATGCTTGTCTCCGGCACCACGCTCATAGGCCTCTTCAGAGGCATGTGGAAGCCGGTCGAGAAGGGCGGAAAGGTCGCAGCCGAAGGGTATGAGACAGCCCGCCGCAAGGCGGAGGAGCGCCATGAACAGAAGCGTTTCAACCCTGACGTCAACCTGGGCCCTGAATTTGTCGACCCGCAGGCTGAAAAAACCGAGCCCGTGAAAGAGGAGCCGGCAAAGGAAGATAAACCCGTTGATTTGTCAACGACTGAACCCAAACCCTCAGTTGTTCTTGACGATATAATCAAGAAGGCGGCTGCCCAGAACAAGGCCTCCGAGGAGAAGCCGGAAGAGGAGGCAAAGCCCACTCTTGCCGACCATGACGAGACAGAGGAGAACCCTTATAAATTCCCTCCGATAAACCTTCTCTCGGCTCCGAAGAACACATCCGGAACCGATTCCGAGGCAGAGATGAAGAACAATGCCGAAAGGCTCATCACTGCCCTTCGCAGCTACGGAGTTGAGACCACTCTCGTGGACATCAGCCGCGGCCCGTCCGTCACAAGGTACGAGCTCGCGCCTGCGCAGGGTGTCCGTATAAGCAAGATCACCCAGCTTTCCGATGACCTTATGTATTCGCTCGCCGCGACGAGCATCAGAATTGAGGCGCCGATACCCGGCAAGGCCGCGGTAGGTATTGAGGTGCCCAACGACAATCGCGACGGCATAACGCTGAGAGAAATCATAGATTCGCCCGAGTACAAGGAAAAGGCCAAGAAGAGCAAACTGACAGTTGCCCTGGGCCGCGGCCTCACAGGCGAAATCTGTACAATGGACATCGCCAAGATGCCGCACATACTTCTCGCTGGTACGACAGGTTCAGGTAAATCAGTCTGTATGAACAGCATGATTCTCTCTATCCTGTACAATGCAAATCCCGACGAGGTAAAACTCGTAATGATAGACCCCAAATCCGTCGAACTCACGGGCTATAACGGCATACCGCATATGCTCATCCCCGTAGTCACGGATCCGAAGAAGGCTTCGGGCGCTCTTGCATGGGCTGTCAAGGAGATGCTCAACCGCTACAAGCTCTTCTCTGAGAACAATGTCCGCGACATTACCGGATACAACGAGCTTTCGGCGCTTGATCCCGACAAGAATCCCATGCCGCAGATAGTCATCTTCATCGATGAGTTCGCCGACCTGATGATGGCCGCAGCGAAAGATGTCGAAGACTCCGTATGCCGTCTCGCACAGATGGCCCGCGCCGCAGGTATGCACCTTGTCATAGCAACGCAGTCGCCGCGAGTCGATGTTATCACCGGCCTCATCAAAGCCAATATCCCGAGCCGTCTCGCGCTCAAGGTATCCAACGGTACCGACTCGCGCATCATACTTGATATGATGGGTGCCGAGAAACTTCTCGGCAACGGCGACATGCTCTTCAACCCCGTCGGAGCTTCCAACCCTACCCGCATTCAGGGCTGCTATGTCCCCGACAGCGAGATAAAGAGCGTAATCGAGTTCATCAAGAAACAGAGCGAGGCCAGCTACAACGAGTCTGTACTCGAGGAGATTGACCGCCATGCCTCAGCCGCAGAGGGCGGCAAGAAGTCCGGCGGCATAAACGGTCCCGAGGGAGAGGACGACGGCGACGTATTGCTTCCGCAGGCAACAGAAGCCGTAGTCATGGCAGGACAGGCCTCAACAACCCTCATCCAGCGCAAACTCAAGGTCGGCTATGCACGCGCCGCACGCATCATAGACGAGCTCGAGGAACGCGGTGTCATAGGCCCCTTCGAGGGCTCCAAGCCCCGACAGGTTCTCATAACAAAGAACCAGTGGTTTGAGATGAATGCCACCGCCATGGACGCTCCCGCGGAGACGGAAGAGCCCGATTAAACCGAATAAACAAAACATCCGCCCCCAAAACACCAAGGGGGCGGATTTTTTTATGCCTGAAATAAACAGAAAAACAGCGATAAAAACAATTAAAATTCTGGCAGCCGTGCTGCTTGTCATCTTCACCCTGGCGATAGAATATCTGCCGGGTACACCGTCGTGGGATGACATCTATGCGGCTGCCGGCCTGAGAACAAAAACAATCAAGGATTTCAGTCTCAGTGACCTGACCGTAGTCTACCTGGATGTAGGGCAGGGGGACTGTGAATTCATCTACACAAAGGACACTGCAATCCTCATAGATACGGGGCCATACGGTAATGCACAGAAGATAAAAGATCTCCTCAGGGACTTCGGTCTGACAAAGATAAATTACCTGATAATCACACATCAGCATGACGACCATATAGGCTCGCTGCCTGACCTGGAGCAGATGGTTGAAATCGAGAACCGCATCATCCCGGATGAGAACACAAAGATGTCGGGAATCACCCTGACGCTTCCCGTGGACGGTGATGAGGATATGACCCTCCGGTTTTTGGGTCCGGTCTACAAAAACGACAGCCTTAACAATATGTCCCTGGTCATAAAACTCACCTATAAGGAGACGAGCTTTCTCTTCACCGGTGATGCCGAGGCGGACGAGGAGGGCACTCTGCTTCGTACCTACGACGCAGAGGTGCTGCGCTCCGACGTCCTGAAGGTCGGCCATCACGGCTCGGACAGCTCGTCCACACCGGCCTTCGTCTCTGCCGTAGCGCCCCGATATGCCGTCATATCGGTGGGCGCCGACAACGACTACGGCCACCCCTGCCGGTCCGTCCTGACCACATTAGCCTCCGCCGAAATACATCGCACCGACCTTGAAGGCACCATAATCTGCACTACCGACGGCTCCGCACTGACCTTCTACAACACAAAATAACGCTGAAGCAAACCTTGCTTCCGCCTGTCACAACTTTGTGCACAAGTGAGTCTGCAGGAGGAGGGAAGTAGCAGCAAATGGCGATGTTCCGCCCGTTTGCACTACGTTTGACCGGAGATACCGAGAATAAAAATGCAGGAGGAAAATATGCATACCAAAAAAAGAAAAAACAGCCATCTGATCCCTGATAGATACACCATAAAGGTGCCCCCAGTTTCACGTCCGAGACGTAATCAGATAAACTGTTCTACGGACATTGTAACACAAATTGACTGAAATGCAAGTAATGATGAGATTATTATTGCTTTTATAATACGCCCGTGTTATAATTGTCGGGCAATTCGCACGCGGGGCGCAAAGCACGGCTGTTCAGCGTTGCCAAGCAATCGGCGCTGTTACGTGCTTTACCAAAGCAAACCGCGGAGGAAAAAACTTATTTTTCAGGAGGACAGACATGTCAGTAATTTCAATGAAACAATTGCTTGAAGCCGGTGTTCACTTCGGACACCAGACCAGAAGATGGAACCCCAAGATGGCTCAGTACATCTTCACTGAGAGAAACGGTATCTACATTATCGACCTTCAGAAGACCGTAAAGAAGCTTGAAGAGGCCTATAATTTTGTCCGTGATATCTCATCTGAAGGC
Organism: Clostridia bacterium; assembly: GCA_017451425.1. Lineage (GTDB taxonomy): Bacteria > Bacillota > Clostridia > Oscillospirales > Acutalibacteraceae > UBA1227. The sequence continues at coordinate 11,430 of JAFSPP010000011.1, forward strand.
GGAGACGTCCTTTTCGTCGGCACAAAGAAGCAGGCTGCCGATTCCATCAAGGAAGAAGCTATCCGCTGCGGTATGCCTTTCGTCAATGCACGTTGGCTCGGCGGTATGCTCACAAACTTCAAGACCATCCAGAGAAGAATCAAGAGACTTGAACAGCTTCGCACAATGAGCGAGGACGGCACATTCGATCTTCTTCCGAAGAAGGAAGTTGCCAAGCTCGAACTTGAGATTGAAAAGCTCGAGAAGTTCATGGGCGGTATCACAGAGATGAGAAAGCAGCCCGCTGCTATGTTCATCGTTGACCCCCGCAAAGAGAGAATCGCCGTTGCTGAAGCTCACAAGCTCGGTATTCCGATTATCGCTATAGTTGATACAAACTGCGACCCGGACGAAGTTGACTACGTCATCCCGGGTAACGACGACGCTATCCGTGCCGTCCGCCTTATCGCAGGTGCCATGGCTGACGCCGTTATCGAAGGCCGTCAGGGCACAGACGCTGCTGTTGCTGCTCCCGCAGCTGATGAGGCCGCTCCCGCTGAGGAAGAGGCTCCCGCAGAAGAGGAGAAGAAGCCTGTAAAGAGAACAAGAAAGGCCGCTCCGAAGAAGACAGAGGAACCCGCAGCAGAAGAAAAGGCTGAAGAAGCTAAGGAGGAAGAATAATGGCATTCACAGCTCAGGACGTTAAAGCTCTTCGTGAGAAGACAGGCGTTGGCATGATGGAGTGCAAGAAGGCCCTCCAGGAAGCTGACGGTGATATGGATAAGGCCATTGAATATCTTCGTGAGCGCGGACTTGCCGCTGCCACAAAGAAGGCCGGCAGAGCTGCAGCAGAAGGTGCTGTACTCGCATACACAGACGAGGCCAAGAAACTCGGCGTACTCGTAGAAGTTAACTCCGAGACAGACTTCGTAGGTAAGAACGAAAAGTTCCAGGCATTCGTACTCGACGTTGCCAAGACTATCGCTGACAAGAATCCCGCAGATGTTGAGGATCTCCTCGGTGTTAATCTCAACGGTACAGACAGAACGGTTCAGGAGAACCTTCAGGACCTCATCCTCTCAATCGGTGAGAACATGAAGATCCGCCGTTTCGCAAGAGTCGAAGGTCTCACATGCTCATACATCCACGGTGGCGGAGAAAGAGGCGTTCTCGTAGAGATCGACACTGACGACGCTACATTTGCAAAAGAAGAGTGCAAGGCAATGGGTAAGAACCTGGCCATGCAGATTGCAGCCATGTCTCCCGAGTACCTTGCTCAGTCCGATATCTCAGCTGACGAGCTCGACAAGATGAAGAACATCATCGTTGAGAGCTCTCTCAACACACCGGACACACTTCCCAAGCCCATCCTTACAAAGGTTATCGCAGAGGCTTGCGAGAAGAAACTCTGGAGCGATGCAGACATCGCCGCATACGAGGAGCAGAAGAACAACAAGTTCCTCTTCAACTTCCTCTCAGAGGAAGCAAAGGCAGCTCTTGCTCAGATTGCTGTTGCCCACAAGGCAGAGTTTGTTGATGACAAGATCTTCTCCGGCGCTGTTGACGGACGTTTCAAGAAGCAGCTTAAAGAGATTTGCCTTCTTGAGCAGGCTTTCGTACGTACAGACCTCTTCGACGGCACAGTCGGCGGCTATGTTGCTGACGTTGCCAAGAAGCTCGGCGCAGACATCAAGATTAAGAACTTCATCTGCTATGTAAAGGGTGAAGGCCTTGAAAAGAAGGAAGAAAATTTCGCTGATGAAATCGCCAAGATGGTTAATGGCTAAAAAATAAATAAAAAGGCAGCGTGGTGTTCTTTCGAACTTTGCCGCGCTGCTTTTCTTTTATTTGCTTAATTCATTTCCTTTCGACACATTTTCAATGACCGCTCATAGTGAACAAACGGCGTAGATATGGGATTTTCGCGCTTGACAACAATGCGAATGGTGTTATAATTTGCACATGAGCAAGTGTAGAGTTGTAGGAGAATTGAATAAAGCAGAATTAGATATTTTGGAGAAAAAACGACCTGAATTTGCAAGAACCATAACCGAAACCAAAGTATTTATGTGGGAAGATCGTCTGTCGCATATCGAAAAACACAGACCAAATTATAAACAGACGGCCGATTTAGACCGATATATTTCACAGATTCAGGAAATAATTGAAGAACCGGATTATTTAGGTGTCAGAGATTCAGACAATAGTCTGCAGTTTATTAAGCATCTGGAGGATAATGTCCCGATCGCTGTCAGACTGACTGTAAAAGGTAAACTTTATTTAAGAACTATGTACCCTGTTACAGACAGTCAGATTAATGACTATCTGAGAAAAGGAACTGCTTGGGTGCTCCGGTGACTGTGTTGACAAACGTTTTAATTGTGTTAGAATATCTTTGAGAATGATGCTCTTGAGGATAGAACGGGCAGCTATCGCGCCTGCTTACAGGTCTTAAAAAGAGATGCAGGGTTGCCAACCTGCCAAGAGCATTCTTTCTTTTTTTTTGCACTTAAAAGGCTCTCGACAACGGGAGCCTTTTTGTTTTATAATTTTACTATGTTTATTATGATAATTTTAATGCTCGTCGCTTTTCTGGTGCCTCAGCTCATAGGCGGACTGGCAGACATGTTCCTCAAACTCTATATACCTCACTATGAACTGGGTCTGATGATAGCTATCCTTGCCGCCCTCTACCTGTGGCGGTACACCAAAAGGCGCAAAATGAGCATCATCAAAATGAGCGGCAGGACCGCCAAGATGGCAGCGATTTTCTTGCTGCCGCAAATAATCAATATCATCGTGAGTGCAGTGCAGTTCGCGACAGGGGAGCGTATCTTCGGAGGTTTCACCTTCCAGGTGCTGATACTCTCACTCATGGCAGGTATCTCTGAGGAGGTTGCCTTCCGTGCAGTTCCCATTTCGTACATAATGCGCGAAAAACCAAAAAAGAGCACTATACCGCTTGCGGCATTCATAACTTCGCTCTTCTTCGGCGCAATCCACCTGACCAATATGGTGGGCGGTGTAACATTCCAAATGGCAGCATACCAGTCAATATCCGCTTTCTGTGCAGGTATGCTGTATGTCGCCGTCTTCTTGCGCACAAAGTCAATACTTCCGACAATGATTTGCCACTTTACCAATGACGTAGTGGGTCTCATGGATGCGGGAAACACCGCAGGCGGACTCATAACGAGTGTGACTTTCACATACCTTGAGTACATAGACATGGTCTTCGCAGCCGCCTTCCTCATTACGGGCATCTTACTGCTCAGACCGTCCAAACACGAAGAGATTCTGGCACTCTGGAGAGAACAACCGGAAGCAAACACAAGCGAACAGACATACAAAGTAACAGATGAACAAGAAAGCTGAAACAAACAAAGAAAATCAAACAAACAAAACAAATAAAACTATAAGAATCATCGCGGCAGCGCTGGTAATCGCCGCCATTTTCGCCGCGACCTTCGTCCCCATAGCAGTTCAGGGGGGAGGGGCGTGGTACGAGAAGGCCGGCCTTGAATGTGCCGATGTCGCGGTGCAGTCAAACCGTATTCTTAAACTGAACACCCTGGGTCTTGAACCTGAGGTTCAGGCGCAGGTGACGGAGAAACTCATAGAAGCACTGAAGGACTGAAAACATGCCGGAACTTAAGAACCCTCAAAGGCTTGCGGCTGCGGGACTCCTTCTGTGGATTGTTTTTCCGCTCATCGTAATGCCTCTCAACGCGTCGGGAACCGACGTACATATCACCTATAATATCTGGGCCACCATCCTTTATCTTGACGGTGGCCTCGGTCTTGTTCTGGGCGCGGATTATATACGCCGGAAAAGGCCCAAAGCAATGGATTTGCTGCCCATCTGGGCAATCCTTGCCTTCGGCCTCTGGGCAGTGATTTCAGCTCTCGCTTCGAGCCATCCGTATGCCGCCTTTTTCGGCTTCACGACAATGAAGGACTGTGTAACCTCATATGTTGCTTATGCAGGCTTCCTCATGCTCGGCCTGATCCTCGCAGAGGACAGAAAGACAACAATAAACCTTGTCAGAGTATTCCTGGCAGTCTCGGCAGTCATGGCATTAATTGCCGTCATAGACAACGGTTTTTCAGCTGCGGTTTCAATCAACGAATACACAAATACTCCGCACTACCAGTCCGTCTTCTATAACACAAACCACTACTCATACTACTTACTCATAAACATACTGCTTTCAGGCTTCATGTTCCTCCGTATGGAGAACAAAGCGGAAAGAGCCGCATATGCCGTCGCATTCATCCTCTTCACAGTGGCCATAACCTTCAATGACACACTCGGCTCAATACTCGGTGTCTTCCTGACCCTGGTATTTGCGGTAATCTGGTCCTTCATAAACAAGGAACCGAAGAGAGATAAGATAACACTCGCAATACTTCTTGCGGTATTCATAATAACTTCAATTCTCACAGACACGGGAAAGGAACTCGGGGGAAGTGTAAAACTCATGTTCTCGGATGCCGGAACAATGTTCACGACCTCATCCGACACAAACGAGTTTGCCCGCATAGGCTCCGGCAGAGGTGCCCTGTGGCGCTTCCACTGGCAGGTGATGAAGACATTCCCGATCCTGGGTGTAGGCCCTCAGAATGTCGGCTACAGCGCCCACAACATATTCCTGCAGCTCGGCGCCTATACAGGCTTCACAGGCCTCGCCCTGTACCTGAGCGTATTCGTCATCGGTGCAGAGCGCCTCATCAGGAGAAGGAAGGAAATAACCGACCTTCAGAAGGCTGCCGCCTTCATCGTTGTCAGCTATTTCATCTGCGCCTTCTTCGGCGTCTCAATGTTCTACACTCAGCCATACTTCTACACAGTGCTCGGCGCCTGCCTGTCCGGCGCTCTCGCAGCACCGAAGAAAGGGGAAACAAAATGAACAAGGCAATTAAAACCACAGCAGTAACACTGCTGATAATATCAATCCTATTAACCTTTGCCGCCTGCGGCACCAAGGAAGAACCCACAGAACCCATTACAACTAAAACGAACACAACCGCGGAAGAAAAAACAACTGAAGAACAGACAACGGAAGGAGCGAAAATAATGACCGTAACCTGCAAATCAACAACAAGCGAAGGCAAGCTCCTCACAAAGTGTGCCGCCACATACGCAAACGGACAAAACCTCGTCCCCGAAATCACATGGGATGAAGTCCCGAACGCCAGGGCATACGCAGTATACATGCTTGACGAATCCGCAAACAACTGGCTTCACATGATGGCCGTAACAACGAACACAACAATAAAAGAAGGCGAAGCGATTCAGGGTCAGTATATAGGCCCGTATCCGCCCTCAGGCAACCACAGCTATGTCATCTATGTCCTTGCCCTTGAAACCGCCCCTGTAAGCCTTCCCGGCAACTTCAACTCAACCAACCCCGGCATAGCCACACTCAGTCAGAGCCTCGGCACAATCCTCGCACAGGCCTCAACAACCGTCACCTACGCAAACGGCGACAACAATGTATAAAAGAACGCCCGGCAACAGCCGGGCGTCATCTTTTAGATAAACATGTGTACTAGAATTAAGGGTACAAGAAAGGCAATATTTGCCAGAGTAAAGTACAGCAGATATCGGCCTTTAGTCGCGTTAAACTCATGTGCGTACAACTTGTAGGAAATCAGGTTGGCCATTGAGGCAATCAAAGTACCCAGACCGCCGATATTTATGCCTACCAGAATTTCCTGAATATTCGAACTGAAACCCGAGAGCATCATTGCGGCAGGCACATTTGAAACAACCTGGCAGGCGAGAATCGAACACAACAGCTCTCGTCCCGCAAAAATGGAATTAAAAAATGTATTGACTGAAGGCATTGATTTCAGGTTTCCGATCAGTATGAAAAACACTACAAATGTCAGCAGAAGGAAATAGTCAACGCCTGAGAATATCTTTTTGACCATTCCGGAATGGTCAACAGATACTTCTACAGTCACCGCAGCTTCAACGGGCACAGAAGGGAAGAGAAAGCAGGCGATAACAAGCAAAACAAACGAAGCAATCCAATAGGGAAGAAGAGTGAGTACAAATGCCCAGAATGTCATCCCTGAAAGGCCGAACATAACAAGATTATGCGGACTGCCTATCGGCAGCAGCATACAGCCCATATTGGCTGCAATCGTCTGCAGTATTACAACCGGAATAATAAGTGTTTCCTTTTTGATCTTCCTGAATGCCGTAATCGTAAACGGTACAAGTGTCAGCAGGGAAATATCGTTGGTGATCAGGATTGAACTGAAAAAGCATCCGAAAACCAGAATAAAGGCGAGCCCGCGGACAGAACTGACACGGTTTAGTAGCCTCCCTGCAAGCAGATCAAATATATCGAACACTTTAAGCGTCTGCACGGCAAACATCATGACAAGCAGAATGAGGAGGGTGCGCCAGCTTATGTAATCAAGATATGCCGCAGACGGTTTTACAAAAAAGCAGGAGACGACAGCCAGCACAAAAGCGATGCTGAATACGGTCTCCTTCTTCAGAAACGAAACAAATTTCTTCAACCTTATTACTCCTAAAACGAACTAAAACCATTCTATCACGATAAAAGTAATTATAAAAGCAGAAATAAATACACAAAAAAGTGATATAACATACCGCTCATACGCAAAATCTTACCATTCATACCGAAATCGAGATTTTTGTAAATCTCCTTGATATAATTCGATTCGGAACAAAAAAATCGAATTGACATTATGGCATATATGCCATACAATGTAGAGGAGAGATTAAATGAAATATACCGTTTTATTTTATGCAAAGGAGAATTGTGAAAAACCGGTAAGAACATATCTTGATTCCCTGCCGGTGAAACCCAAAGCTAAACTATTAGGGATAGTTAAGATTTTAGAAGAAGCAGGGAGTAATTTGAGAGAACCTTACAGTAAGTATCTTGAAGATGGTATTTTTGAGTTGAGAAGTATCTTTGGAAATGATATCTCACGATTACTCTATTTCTTTGATAAGGGCGGAAAGATAATTATTGTTAGCGGCTTTACCAAAAAACAGAATAAAACTCCGAGAAGTGAAATTGAGCTGGCTAAAAAGCGCAGAGAAGATTATTTTAAAAGGGAAGGTGAGAAAAATGGTAAGATTTGACGATTACTTAAATGAACAGTTAAAAGATCCCGAATTCAAGAAGGAATATGATGCACTTCAACCTGAGTTTGAGGTGATTCGTGCCATTATCGAAGCACGTACGTCCATGAACCTTACTCAGCAGGAATTGTCAGAGCGCACCGGAATTAATCAGGCGGATATCAGTAAGCTTGAAAACGGAACCAGAAATCCGAGTGTTCGGTTGCTTCAAAAGCTTGCAGAAGGAATGGATATGACGCTTAAAATTGAGTTTGTGCCTAAAAAACAATCTGTTTTCGCCGGTCAAAAATAGTTTTTTTGAGAGCTCTGTGCAACACAGGGCTCTTTTTGCTTTTACACACGCGAATATCTATGATATAATATGTTATCATACAAAATCAGGAGCGAAAGGAACGATAATATGGCTACGAATAAAACCGATAACACAAACAAGCTCCCCGTAAACCCGGATTCTGCTTTAAACCCGGCCTGGGATGTCAATGAAGAAAAGCCGGATAAGACTGACTTCGCAGTTGTTCCGCCTTCAAAATATGACATTTCCGTTCCTGCAGGACCGGCAAAGACCAAAAAGGCCTCCAAGGAAAAAGGTGACAAGCCCTCAAAGGTCAAGGAACCCAAGCAGGGCGGCTCCAAGAAGATTCTCGTAGCGGCAATTGCAGTCATACTTGTTGCCGCAATCGCAGCCTGCACCGTTCTCTTTATAGTTCCCTTAGCCAAGTACTCAAGGGCAAACAGATTGTTTGCCCAGGGCAAGTATGACGAGGCAATTGCCGCCTACACGGCTCTCGGCGACTACAAAGATTCCCACGAAAAGATTAAAGAAGTAAAAGCCCAGATCATCGATGACAGATACGCCTCCGCCGCTGAACTCTATGACGACAGCAAATTTGAAGAGGCGAAAGCCATCTTCGAGGATCTCGATGGCTACAAGGACTCTGCGAGCTACATTTCCAACTGCAACTATCAGCTCGGAGTCAAAGCCATGGCGGACAAGGACTACGAAGGCGCCCTGGCTTTCCTCGCTGAATCCGATCTCGAGGAAGCAGCAGAGCACATACTGGAGTGCAAGTACCAGATCTGCGCCGCTGACACAACCAACAGCGACGAAATCTACGCAATGTTCAAAGACCTTGTCGCTGCCAACTACAAGGATTCCGAAAAGATCCTCAAAGAGCACTTCAAGTGGACCATAAGCTATGTAATCAACCAGGACAGAGATGACACGGAAACGAATCTGACCGAAGTTGATGCCTCAGAAAATGTTTACTGTCACTTTACACTTGAAGGCGGTATTCCCGACGGAACTGCCATTATCCGTGCCGGTTACATTGTAAACGACAGGGAAGAGTTCCTTATCGATGCAGTCATAGACGATGCAACAGCCGGCGGCACATATGTAATCACCGCAGTAGTCGATGATCCACCTTCATCCGGCAAAATCACCTTCTTCGTCCACGAAGGCGAAGAGAAGACCGTCATCGGCACCGCAACTGCCAATCTGAAATAACCGGCGATGCAGCCTAACCAACTATAAGCAACTATAAACAACAAAAAGGCTCTCCAAGCGAGAGCCTTCAACTTTTCAACAAACCTTCAAACTCCAAAAACTTTTAAAAATTTAAAGTTTTTGTAATCAACTCCAAAAACTTGACAAAAATAAAAGTTTTTGTTATTCTCGCATCGAGGTGATTAATATGTATAAGTCACAAGAAGAATTGAAATCAAGGGACATATACTTAAAGCAATTAATCGCATTTCAGGATACTGAGCCTGTAAAAGTTATCACGGGAATCAGACGCTGCGGTAAATCAAGCTTATTGCAACTTATGATGAGACATCTTTTGGAAACCGGTGTCAGCGAGCAACAGATACTATTTATGAATTTTGAGTCCATGGAGTACCGCAACATGGATGTTAATGCTTTTTACGACTATGTTAAAACAAAGATAGTTCCCAAAAAAAGGACATATCTTTTTTTTGACGAGCTTCAGAGACTTGAAAGGTGGGAGGATGCCGTCAACTCTTTTAGAGTGGATTTTGATTGTGATATTTATATAACCGGTTCAAATGCATATCTCTTGTCTTCAGAATATTCAACGTATCTTTCAGGCCGTTGTGTTGAAATTAAAATGTTGCCGCTTTCTTTCAAAGAGTTTTTGGATTTTCATGGATATTATGAATCAGATCAACACGACCTTAAAGACTGGTTTGAAAAGTATATTCATTTTGGAGGTATGCCCGGAATTGCAGATGTCGGACTCAATGAGTTTAATTATTCGACCTTATTAGACGGCGTTTACTCCACCGTTATTATGCGTGACATACTTGACCGGGAAAGCAGGAGGGGACAGAAACGTATAACGGATCCGGTCCTGTTAAAAAAAATATCGATGTTCTTGGCGGACAATATAGGAAACAGCACATCATTAAACTCTATAAGCAACACTCTCGTTTCAGAGAGGATGATTGAAGATCGTTCGCGACATGGAAAACCTGCCGTGCAGACAATCCAAACATATGTTAACGCTCTCATGGAATCCTATATGTTTTATGAAGTGAAACGCTTTGACATCAAAGGAAAAGAAGAACTGAAGACTCTTGGTAAATATTATATTGTGGACACCGGGCTCAGGAACTATCTTTTAGGATACAGAGACATTGATTTTGGCCATGTGATAGAGAATATTGTTTATTTTGAATTGCTGCGCAGAGGCTACAATGTTTTAGTAGGCAAGGTAGGAAATAAGGAAGTAGACTTTATTGCTACCGGGGATAATGAAAAAATCTACTATCAGGTAACTGCTGATATGAATGAAGAATCAACAAAAGAGCGTGAACTTGCTCCGCTGAAAATGATTCGTGACAATTACAAAAAAGTTGTTTTAACGATGAATGCCGACTCAACAGCCTCTGTAGAAGGAATTCAAATTGTAAAACTTATTGATTTTCTTCTTCAAAACTAATGAAGAGTGCAAGACAGGAAGAAAACTCCGGGTTTCTTTGAAAAAAGAATGGCTTGACATTCTGCTGTTAATTAGTACAATTATGTACAAGCGATTGCTCTTTGATATTTTTGTAATATGTTATTTCATTGCGGAACCCTGCAGTTTTGCAGGGTTCCAACTTTTTTATAAAGCAACCTTGAAATAACCGGCGATGCAGCCTCCAACCAAACAAAACTTATAAGACTAAAACTAAAAGGCTCTCGACAACGAGAGCCTTTTTCAAATATAATATGCACATGAATAACAAAATGGATAAAAATCAACAAAACCTGGAGTTCCTTAACAAAATAGTATCGCTTGCCGCCGACACAACGAATTTGGAAAAGGCGGAGCAAATGATGCATGAATATTTGCTCCGCAACACAACCGGCGGCAAACTGTACAAGTACTGCGCTTTTGACAAAAAAGGTCACACTGTAAGGAATATTAAGTCCGGAATACTGCATTGCTCGGAACCAATGAGTTTTAATGATCCGTTTGATACAAATATCGGTCTTGGAATCCACGAAATGATTTGGGCGGAATTCGAGGAAGAAATTGAACTGATAGGGTCGATTTTTGACAAATTTTATCTGTATACTATTTCAAAATTGGACCTTTCAAAATGCAGTGGAAGCGAACGACGGATAATTACAAAAATTGCAGATGACAATATAGTCATGGATTTCGTTCGTGAAGCACAAACCATGGAAATCAATGAACCCAAGAAAGTTTCCGAGTTTATTTGGAGTAATATATCTGCCTTGAAAAGATTAGTGCAAATTCTGGCAAAAGATGACTCACTCAAAGGCTCTCTTGGCCTTGTCGAAGCAGTTTGTATGCAGATTTTTGACGATTTAACTCTGGATAACATTAGTAGATTCAACGAAGGAGAAGTCACTGCTCAAGAATTCGCAGAGATGAAAGGCATACAAACTGTTGGAGACGAAGTGGATGCTTTGGACGCTTTGGGTAAAGAGTATCTTCCGGAAAACTCATATACGCTGAATACCTTTAAACAAATGATTCAAAAAATTGAAACAGATTTGGTTAAAACCTTCGAAAACTTATTCTATATAGGCTGCCTAACAACCTCTCCGACCAATCGTCTTATGTGGTCGCACTATGCGGACAGCCATAAAGGTATATGTATTGAATACGATTTAAGTTCCTTTATAGCCGAAACCACTCTGCTTCCGGTAGTATATTCCTCAAATCGTCCTCAATTGCCTTGGAAATATGTGATTAGCCTAACCGGTGATTCAACAGAAAAAGCAACTAAAGCCTTGTTTTCAACTCTTTTTACAAAAGACGAAATTTGGCAATACGAGAATGAATGGCGCATCATAATTCAAAAATCAAACGAGCCAAATATAGAAGTACCAATTACTGCTATCTACATTGGCGCCAGAATTAACCCAAAGAACAAAGCAAAAATACTTAAAATTGCCAAAAAGAATAACATCCCTGTCAAACAAATGAAACTTGATCGTGGTAAGTATGATTTGCTTTTTTATGAATTATAGTTTTGTATTGTGACAACGAAACAGAAAGGCTCTCACCAAAGAGAGCCTTTTATCTTTTCGATTAATAATTGTTTGCTTAAAGCAATTTCTTTACTTTTTGCGAAATAAAATGTATAATTTTACAAAGTATGCTGTAAAATAAAAAATGAGGGCTGACTATGAAGATTTTATCAAAGAACAAAAAAGGTTTTACGCTCATTGAGATAGTAATAGTTATTGTGATTATTGCTATCCTTGCCGCAATACTTGTCCCGCAGATTACGAAGTGGATTGACAAATCAAGAATTGCTACACTTAAGTCGGAAGCAGATACCATTCGTCTTTCTGTTGTATCAGCTGTCGATCATGAGTATGCCGACACAGTTAATGACGCAACCATAACCAGTGCCGATGTCAGCGCTGAATTTTGGAGCGAACTCTCAAAGATGGCTAACAGAGACCTCAGCACTGACAACCTTTCGTTTACGATTACAAAGGGCGCAATAACAAACCTTGAGTACACAAAAGGTAATCATACTGCGACTTATGACGGAACTGACTGGACATACGAATAATCTATAATCATGAAGAACTCTGCATTTTGCAGAGTTCTTTTTTATGTCGAAATAATGGACAAAAATGTCACTATTATAGTATAATAAATTGTTATGATTTATAAGGTTTTAATTGTCATTCCCGCTTTTAACGAGGAGAAGAGTATAGCAAAAACTTGCGACTCAATAGTTAAGTATAATGAGGTTAACGGGACAAAATACGATATGCTTGTCATCAATGACGGCAGTACGGATCAGACCGAAGAGATACTTAGCAAGAACGGTATTCCTCATATAAGGCTTCTGAACAATCTCGGAATCGGGGGAGCTGTACAGACCGGTTATAAGTATGCTGCTCTTCATGATTATGACATCGCTGTTCAGTTTGACGGCGACGGTCAACATGACATCGCATTTATCGATGATTTAGTATCACCGATTGTGAATGATAAAGCAGATATGACTATTGGTTCAAGGTTTGTCAGTAAGGGCCAGTCCGGGTTTAAATCTTCCTTTGCCCGTCGCACAGGCATCAAGATGATTTCTGCTTTCATAAAGATGAAAACGGGAAAGAGAATCTTTGATACAACCAGCGGTTTCAGGGCAATCAATAAAAAACTGATAAGAACATTTGCAAATAATTATCCTCTTGAATACCCGGAACCGATTTCAACAACCGAAGCGCTTCTCAATGGTTATAGAGTTGAAGAGGTCCCTGTTGAGATGAAGGAACGTGAAGAGGGTAAATCTTCAATAAGGCTTTACAAGAATTTTTACTATATGGTTAATGTTATTCTTAACATTATTATTGTCAGAAAAGGTGATTTAGATGAATAGCCAGTTACAGGGTACACTCATAGCAGTAGGAGTAGTACTCTTACTGATAGTTACTGCTTTGCTTGCCAAAAAGAGGGTCCCTGTAAGGTATTCAATCTTTTGGTACTTCGCTTCTGCAGTAATAATACTTGTCGGTGCAGTTCCGAATTTTATCGGAATATTCACAAAACTTTTGGGCTTTGAAACGACTTCCAACCTGGTAATCGGTATCATTGTAGGACTGCTTCTTCTGATTACGCTCCTGCTGACGGTAATCGTTTCAGATCAGAGAAGAAAAATTGCGACACTTACTCAGGAAATCAGTATTAATAAATCTTCCGAAAAAGATATAAAAGAGCAGGAAAACAACAATGTCTGACAAAGCAATCAAAATAAGCATAATTGTTCCTTGTTATAAAGTGGAAAAGTATCTGCCGAGGTGTCTTGACTCCTTGGTTAATCAGACATTGCCTGACATCGAAATAATTTGTATTAACGACGGTTCGCCGGACAACTGTATCAATATTCTTAAGGATTATCAGGAAAAGTACGGCGAGAAAATAGTCATCATTGACAAACAGAATGAAGGCGTCTGGCGCGGCCGTAAAGATGGTATAAAGAAAGCCCAAGGCGAGTTCATCGGCTTTGTTGATTCCGATGACTATGTTGCCTTGGACTTTGCTGAAAAGCTCTATACGGCCGTCAAAAAGAATGACGCAGACATTGCTGTCTGCGGCTTTGACCGTATTGACCTTGACACCGGTAATCTCTATTCCAGGGAAATGACAAAGTTTCCTGTTAAGACATTCAACATTCAGGAAAATCCGGGCCTCCTCCTGGAAGTTAACGCCGCTCCCTGGAACAAGATTTATAAAGCCGAACTTCTCAAAAACATGGGCGACCTGGAAAACACTCCCCGTGTCTTTGACGACATGATGTTTCTTCAGCTAATCTACATTAATGCAAATCGTATAACATTCATAGATGATTCGCTTGTTTATTATATGGTCCGCAAAGACTCGATAATAAACACCATAAATCAGAGATATATAGATGGTGTCTATGAAGCGATGAAGGAACTCAAAGCAATATATGAAAACAATAACTCAAATATGCTGAACTATATAGACTCATGTGCTTTCCTTCATCTCGGCATTTCTTTTATTTACAGACTCTACGCTGACAAGGATCTTGATTTCAGCAATGCATTAAATAACAATACAAACTTTATTAACACATACTTTCCAAACTGGAATAATGAGTACATAACTCTTGGATACATCTTAAAAAACAAAGGCGCCAACAAAAAACTCTACATAGGCAAAAAGTTTTATGATTTTCACATATTCAAACTGTTTCTAAAGGCCTACACATTTATGATTAACAGGCTTGGTATTGATATTAAGTGGTGATACAGAGGTTGCTGCAATGATTCTTAAGTATTTGGACGGAAAATACAGTAAAACTTTATATAATGAGTTGTTTGCAGAATATAAAATCAGCGATTCAGACTTAGCAAAACTTCAGAAGGTTTTGCTTGAAATGTTGGTGGACTTCCGAGATTCCTGCGAGAATTACGGCGTTGAGTTCATGCTTGCCGGCGGAACTGCGCTTGGTGCGGTAAGGCATAACGGTTTTATTCCCTGGGATGACGATGCTGACGTTATGATGACGAGAGAGAACTATGAAAAGTTTGCTCGTGAAGCAATGAAAAGTTTAGACGCAAAGTATATTCTTGCAGATCCGTCTGACGAGAATTATTATTTGAAGTTTCCCAAACTGTTCCTGAAGGATTCGGTTTTGGTGGAAATACCCTTGGCGGGCACATCGGGTTATCATATGATTTTCATTGATATCTTTATTGTTGAAAATGTTCCCGACAATCAAGTCCTCAGAAAAGGTATAGGTCTTGCTCATACTTTTGCTCATGGCGCGTCAACATGTTGTATTGATTATTTGTACCCGTCACCGCCAATGCTTGAAAAATCAAATATCAGTAATGAACTGAAAAAGTATTATGGGGTTCGTCGTATAATCGGAAAAGTATTCACGACTCTCGGAGGATTTGATTTTTATTTCGATATTGCTGTTAAAATTGCTTCTTCCGCCAAGGAAGGCAAAATGAAGGGAATACCTTCCGGTATAAGTTATACAAGAGAGGTGTTTCCCAAGAGAGTATTTGACAGTATAACTTGGGTTGATTTTGCCGGTGAGAGATTTCCGATTCTCGCTGACTATAATTTATATCTCAGTAATCTGTATGGCGAAAATTATATGCAATTGCCGCCTGAAAATAATCGGGAAAAACATCTCTTGTACAAGTTGTCATTCCCGGAATCTTGTGATTAATCAGGAATCATTATGTCGGACAAAAAATTATCTTTTTCCCAAAACTCTGCCTATAACACAATTGGTATTTTAATCAACAATTTTTGTCTTTGGCTTACAACACTTGCTGTTGTACGGCTTAGTCCCGATTATGCAAATGCAGGTGTCTGGCAACTCTCTATAAGTGTCATAAATATTTTTTCGACTCTGGCAGCTTTTAATCTGATGCAATACTATGTTTCGGATGTTAACAATGAGCATCAGCTTGAAGATTATTTAGGCACTCAACTTATAACTTGCATCAGTGCGTCGCTGATATGCGTGGCATATTCAACCATCTGCGGATACAGAGGAGCACAGTTTTTCTGTATTTGCGCATACATGCTTGTTAGGGTGATAGAGGTTATTGCCGGATTCATGTTCGGAATCGATCAGCGTAATTACCGTATGGACTTTGTAGGAATATCATACGCGCTGCGCGGCATACTTGAGTTGGTTCTGTTCTCGCTTGTGCTCTATACGACGAAGAACATTGTCTTTGCTGTTCTTTCTATGGCGATTGCAGCATTGACACTCCTTGTTTTCTATGATATTCCAAATGCAAAACGCTTTGGAAAAATAAGCGTTTCTATTTCAGGGGAGAAGGTAAAATCGATAGTATTGAAATGTACTCGTTCAGTTCTTGCTATTTCAATATTCATTGCCGTTTCAACAATACCGAGACAGTTCCTTGAAAAAATGTATAATTCCGAAGCGATAGGCTATTATTCAACAATTGCTGCGCCTATAGTTGTTATACAGGTGATAGTTATAAATGTATTTTTGCCTTTGCTTCGCGATGTTGCTGAGTACTATAAAAACGGCAATTTTGAAAAATTGAAAACAATTGCTTTGAAAATAATTGCCACCCTCATAGGACTTGCGGTTTTGGGAAATCTAGGAGCGGTGGTCTTGGGAAAGCCGGTATATGGTCTGCTTTACGGACAGGGCATAAGGGATTATTGCTATCTCATTTATGCTGTTATAGGTTGTGTAATACTTTATGCTGCCTGCTGGGCCTGCTGGACTACACTCATTGCCATCAGAAAGACCAATCTTATGATTTGGTTTTCCGCGATTTCACTTTTGACTGTAATTGTTTTCGGACGACCTATGATTAACCATTTCGGATTAAACGGTGTAAGTTTTGTTACCATAATTGCTTACGGCATTTATCTGGTCCTAAGTGTATTTTTTATTCTGTACAATGTGAAAAAACAAAAGGAAAGCTTCAATGGAACAGGAGACTAAGCGCAGACAACTTTACAGGGAAATAATGATTCTGCTTATCATCATGATGATAGGCACTCTTTTACGTCTGCCTATAGGTAATTTTTCTGATGCAGATGTAAAAATGCTTAATGATCCGGATTCTTATTATTACGCCCGCAAAGCTGTGGAATACTATAACCAACCTGTTTCGGATTGGTCACTTTTCTCAAGTCGTGCTGACGATCCGTTAATGACTGCAAATCATATTGACGATACTGAACCTACCCCTATGCTTATGCCGATTATTGCAGCGCTGATTTGTAAGATTTTCAGTTTTCTCTCAATTGATTATGTTATCTATTATGGCATGACTTTATTTTCCGTGCTGGCCGCGATTCCCGTGTTCCTTTTTATAAAGAGTCATTCAACATCATTCGGTGGTTTCTTGGGCGCTGCACTTACAGTTCTGTCGTTTTCCTATTTTATTCACACAAAATACGGATACTTTGATACTGACGGCATGATTCTGGTTATCGCATTGTCATTTATGCTGTCGCATATTGAGTTTCTGATACAGCCGGATAAAAAACAAAAAATAACATTTGCAGTGCTTAGCATCATATTTCTCGTCCTGTTTTCCTTAACCTGGAATATGTACTTTGTGTATGCTGCAATTGCACTTATTTTGCTCGCGGTAATTACGGTATATAAGATTATCCGAAAAGAGAAAGAAAACTATTCGATTGTCGCGATATATTCTGTTTGTGTGTTGCTGATTTGTTTCGGCATAAGCAGGAAACATATTGTTTCAATGTTTTTCAGCATTGTATCAAAGCCTGAAACTGTCGGGTGGCCTTTACCGGGCAAGTTCATAAGTGAACTTTCAGTACCTTCATTGATTTCTGATGGCCCGAATACGGGATTTATCATCGCAAATACCGGAATACTAAATTTTTCCGGCGGTTATGCCTTGTTTTTTGCGCTTCTGATCTCTATTGCTCTATTTATTTATGAACTCGTGCAGAAATGTATAAAACAAAATGCAACATGTGAATACAACTTTTCTCTGGCAATAACGTTGATTGTCTGGTTGATTATATCGTTTTTACTTACCTTGAGGGGAATAAGATATGTTCAGCTCTTTGTGCTTCCGTTAAGCGTTTTTGTTGCCTACAGTTTTGCCGTTGTAATAAAGGAATTCGGCAAAAAGAGCCTGACCGGTTTAAAAAAAGACTTCCTTGTAATAATAATTGCTGCGCTAACTTTTGGTGGGTTGATACTTGTAAATCTTTATGTTGCTGTGGCCATCACTTTAGCAATTACGTTCGTTGGCCTTTTTGAGCGAAAAGTAGCCATTAAATACGGTGTATATATGCTGTTATTATCACTGTTCTCAGCCTTGATATGCAATTGCTATTATGTAACCATCACTACTAAACGTTATGTAGACGATGATTTGTGCGAGGTAACGGAATATCTGGCTTACAATTCACCTGAAAACAGTATGGTTGTTTCCTGGTGGGATTACGGATACTACTTTGAATATGCTGCGCAAAGGCAAGTGGCTGCTGATGGAGGTACTTTCAGTGGCGAAGCGTTTTATTGGCTGGCAAACATATTTGTGACAGATAATCCGCAGCTTTCAAAAGGCATATGCAATATGTTGGCAGGGGGAAGTATTGATGCTTCTGAACTTTCCGGAGAATATGCCGGTTCTGCAGATGCCGGAGCGCAGATGCTTAAAGATATCCTGGTTATGAATAAATATGACGCGGCTGCATGTCTTAAAGAAAAGCACGGTTTGAATGAGGATGAAATAGATAAACTGATAAGTCGCTCGCATCCTTCTGAAACAAAACCGGTTTACATAGTGCTTTCAGATAAAATGATGTGTGATTCGTCCATCATTGCATATTACGGACTTTGGAATTTCAAAGATGATATAATACTGAGTTTTGATGATGACTTTGATTATAAAAAGGATACAAGTTACTATCCTGCGGAAATCAGGGATTCAATTATGCTGAAACTATATTTCGGCGATTTGCCGGATGGATTTTCAGAAGTGTTTTCGAATGAAACTTTTAAGATTTTTGCTTTGGACACAAAACTTGCAGGTGAATGACAATAATGAGTAAAACTGACGGTCTGATTCTAAACAGAATTTTTGCTATGCCCGATGAAAAACTTATCAGGTTTTGTTTTGCTGCCGTGATTATCTGGATAATCTCACCTATAGCGGCTCTGCTCTCAAATCTGTTGGGAATTGACGGGTATAATTTTTGCGGTGTCTGGCTGACATTTTTGTATGTTTCCGGAGCCCTGGGCCTTATTTTCGGCGGACTGTTTCTTTTCAAAATGTATTCGTTTTCAGACGCGGAACTCAGGGCTAAACTGATGCTGTCAGAACCACTTATATTAGTCGGAACGGTCTTTTTATGGGCTGTGTTCTGCACGCTGTTCGCAGGTGAAAAAACGATAGCCATTTACGGATATGAAAAGTTTCATGATAATCTGTTTGTCTATTTGTTTTATGGCGGTATGATTACTGCAGGAATTGCGGTAAAGAATTCTGAAAAGTATCTTTTGAAATCTGCAGAGGCTTTTTTATGTGTTGCCGCATCTTTGTCGTTTGTTTCGCTTGTAAATAACGGTGTTACTAATAAACTTTGCAGAAATTCCCTTACGGAAACCGATGGGCATGAGGCTGTGTTTTTTGATACTGAACATTTTGCCATGTACCTTGTTATGGCAATTATTGTTTGCGCATTTCTGGTTTTGCGGCTTTCAAAAACCGGTGGGCGGATTATTGTTTTATTTGCTCTTGGTCTGATGGTTGCCGCTTTGGCTTTTACTGGCAGTCTTGCAGGGCTCATTGCACTGGCTTTGGTTTCATTATTTACAATTCTGCGGTATAACAAACTGCCGGCAAGCAGTTTAAAAGTTCTGCTTTTGGAATTGTCAGTATGTCTTGTTGTATATATACTGATTGTGTCGGTATTTAAGGTCGTTCCCGCATTTCCCGAGAATATGCTGGTGTTTTGGCGTAACACTCTTAAAAAGGTCGGAGAAAATGCAGTTGTAGGTATCGGACCGCAGAATACATTGGGATATGCTTATAATGTGTATCTGAAAATCTGCCTTTATCTCGGTGTGCCGGGATTATTGCTTTATCTTGCGGCCTTCATTACTGCGGCACGAGAACTTATTTCTCAAAATATGAAAATGCCGCTTTATGCTGTTGCGGCGGTTATGACGGCAATCGGATATGTGATTTTTGCCTTTTTCGGTTCAACAATGTTTTATACCGCACCATATTTCTATATTGTTATTGGCATTATCTTCGGAAAATGCCTGGAACCATTAGGAAAAACGGTAAAAGTGAATTGTGACAAAAATTGAAAAAAATACTTGAAATCTTTTTATATATATTGTATTATTTTTTTGATGCCAAAGCACATTTTGGTGTTGTTTAAGGACTTTAGCTTGTGAGGCACAGCACGAGCACTTAAAATAAAGGCATTGTTTAAATTTCGTTAAAACAATATTTTTATTTTGAAGGGAGTTTTTTCAAATGAGAAAGCTTAACAAAAAGGGTTTCACACTCGTTGAAATCGTAATCGTAATCGTTATCATCGCTATTCTTGCTGCTATGCTTGTTCCCGCTCTTACACAGTGGATCAAGAAGTCTAAGATTAAGACTTTCACATCTGCTTGCGCAACAATCAAGACAGCTGTTTGGGCTCAGGCTGCTGAGTCTTATGGCACAGATGGTACCGTAAAGGTTGACTGGTCAACAGTTTCTGCTGACGTTGGTAAGGAAGTTACTAATGGTACAGGCGGCGTTTATCAGGTAACATCTTTCAACTTCCAGAACGATAACATCACCGTTACAGATAAGGCCTTCCAGGGCGTATGGACCGGTGATACTTGGAACGTTACTGAGAAGAGCTAATTTAGCTTTAACGTTTTAACCTAAAAAACTTTTTGAGCCTCGTGCTATTGTGCCAACAGCGCGAGGCTCTTTTAAGTAAGAAGTGACTTTTGTCACAGTGCTGAAAAGGGGATAAACAATGCCTGAAAAAGTCGCTGTAGGTCTGTTTTTGTTCCTGCTCTTTATGTTCGGAGCATGCATAGGCAGTTTCTGTAATGTTGTTGCCATGCGCGTGCCGCTCAAAGAGAGCTTTACAAAAGGCAGGTCTCATTGTCCGAAGTGTAAGCATGATCTTAATGCTTTGGACCTCATACCTTTTTTCAGTTGGATATTCTTACGCGGCAAGTGCCGTTATTGTAAAGAGAAGATCTCATTCCGGTATCCGTTTACGGAACTGGTGGGAGGTCTTGCCGCACTGTTTTCACTGTGGCAGCTGGGCGTTACTGTTAATGCTCTGGTTCTTTTTTATATTATTATGGTACTTGTAACCTTATCAATGATTGATTTGGAGACCATGGAAATACCAGACGGTTTCCATATTGCAATCCTTGTGGCTGCAATTCTCAGCTATTGGTTTGGTCCGACATTTGGGATTATGGATCCCGGTATTGTTTCCCGTGTAATAGGTTTCTTCGTTGTAAGTGTGCCTATGTATATTTTGGCAATGCTTACCGGAGGCTTCGGCGGGGGAGACATTAAACTTATGGCCGTTGCAGGCCTTCTGCTTGGCTGGAAAGCAACTCTCGTTGCATTTATGGTCGGTATATTTGCGGCAGCTTTTTACTGCATATATATTGTCATTTATGCTGCGGTTGCTGTTGCAAGAAAGAAAGCAGATTCTTTCAAGGATGGAATGCATTCTGCCATGAAAAGGCAGTTTGCGTTTGGACCTTATCTGAGTGTGGGTATTGTTGTTGCGTATCTGTACTCAGAACAACTTATTTCGTTTTATTGGGGAATGTTTCTGAAGTAAGCAAACGTTTCAGAACGCCCTGATCGGCATTCCGTGCCCTGAAAACAGGGCTTTGTGGAATGTTTGCTTACCAAGCATTTCTTGGCAAAGTATTTTTTGCGCGTTTTTTTATTACGCGCGCGCATATTTTAAGTAAAGGAGTGGTAACGTGCCCGTATACAGTTACAATGCCGTAACTCTTGATGGCAAAAAGAAGAGCGGCACTCTCGAGGCAGACAACCCTCAGAAACTTGCGGAACGTCTCCGTGACATGGACCTCTACGTTTCGGATTTCAAGGTCAAGGGCGGATCAAAGACTCTGACTAAGTCTAAACTTAAAGCAACAGACCTCTCCGATATGTGCCGTCAGATTGGTACGATGGTAGGTTCCGGTGTCGTAATCGCACGTGCGGTTGATATTATCCGCAGCCGTCAGGGTATCAACCCGAAAATCAAGGAGATATACGACGGCCTTTATAATTCACTCAGACAGGGTATGTCTCTCTCTGAGGCGATGGCAGATCAGGGTAATACTTTCCCGAAGATGCTCATCAACATGATTATTGCCGGTGAGTCTTCCGGTACCATGGACCAGACTCTTATGAGAATGGCTGAGCACTATGACAAGGAAGAGCGTCTGAACTCGCAGATTAAGAGTGCCACAACTTATCCGAAGATTTTGATTGTAATTATCGTTGCGGTAATTATCATCCTCTTCGCTGTTGTACTTCCTACATTCTTCGAAACATACAAGGAAATGGATATGGAACTTCCGACTGTAACTAAGATTATGGTTGGTCTTTCCGATTTCATTACAAAGAAGTGGTATATTTACATTCCGGTTGTTGTTGCTATATTCTTCGGTTGGCGTATTGCCAATGCAAATCCGGATTTCGTTCTTTGGAAGGATACAACTAAGGTTCACCTTCCCAAGATAGGTCCTCTTATGAGAATTATCTACACAGCCCGTTTTGCAAGAACAATTGCTTCACTTTATGCTTCGGGTATTCCGCTTGTTGACTGTCTTACAATCGCTGCCGGTACAGTAGGCAATACCTACATTGAAAAACAGGTTGTTGAATGTATTAAGGATGTTAAAGGCGGTGCGGCAGTTTCGGAAGTCATACGTACTATTGACGGTTTTGACTCAAAACTTTCTGCGACTATCCTCATCGGTGAGGAGACCGGTAAGCTGGATGAGATGCTTCTTTCTACAGCTGACCAGTTCGAGTACGAATCTGAGCAGGCCACAGGACGTCTTACAGCTCTGATTGAGCCGGTAATGCTCGTTGTAATGGCCGGTCTTGTCGGTTCAGTACTTATCGGCGTTATCGTACCCATGTACGGTATGTATGAGGGTATCGACGCCAACGCCGGCGTTTAATAATAAAGGAGGGAAAGAAAGAGTATTATGATTACTTCCGTTTATGTTTCAAACGAAAAAATACAGGTACTCACAGGCGAGAAGGATAAAAAGAATCGCCTGGATGTAAAAGCGGTTATGTACGCTACGCTTCCCGAAAAGGCCATGGCTAACGGTGTCATTACCGACGAGCTTGGCGTGAAGGAAGCCGTTCAGAAGATCTGGGATAAGTACAATCTTCCGAAGAAGGACGTACATCTCGTTATTGACTCCGGCACAATCCTCAACAAGAAGGTTGCTTGCCCGGTAGTTCCGAAGGAGTCACTTCCGAATATCGTAAAAGATGAATTCAAAGATGTTGAAGGTTTTGCAAACTTCCTTTTCGACTACACTGTAATTGAAGACGGCCGCAATGGTGAGCCTCTGCTCTTCGCTAACGCTGTAGGTAAGGAACTTGTTTCTGCTTACGTTCGCGTTTTCAACGGCCTTGGAATTTCAATCTCGAGAATCAACACAGGCATAAATGCTGAGATGGCTCTCATCGCAGCAAACCCTGCAACAGCTCATGACACACAGATCGTGGTCAACCTTGACCCGACAAGCCTTACATCAGTTCTTTACATCGATGGTAAGTACAGCTTCGCAAGCCGCAGCCGTCTCATCGAGGCCAGAGGTTCTGAGGCTTCACGTATGGAAATCGTTCGTGCACTTTCTTCACTCATTCAGTTCGCACGTTCCGAGAACTCCCAGAAGCCCGTTAAGGCAGTATACGTTTGCGGTATGGTAGAGTCCGAAGCAGACCTTTGCCCGAAGATTTCGGCAATGCTCGGCTGCCCGGTATCAACTCTTCCCGCATGTGACAACATTACTTGCACTAAAGACAGGAATAAGGCAGCTTTCCTTATGGCTGACTACACCTATGCTTTAGGCAATATGCTTTAAGAAAGGAGCGTGTGATATATGGCTTTTAAGAAAAAAGATGCCAATCCGATGATGATTGACGGCAATACATCCGCTCCGGCTCCTGCTGCTCCTGCAGCAAAGGAGAAAAAGTCCAAGGTTAAATATCTTGAACCCAACGAAATGAACTTCTACGAGCAGTACAAGGTCGTAGTTGAAGGCAAGAAGAAGGACGTTGACCTCGCTAAGATTCTCAAGCCCCTGATTGCCGTACTCATAGTTGTTCTTGCAGTATTTGTTATCCTTGAAGCTATTCTTATCGGATTCAAGGCTAAGAATAAGTCACTTGATAAGTACATCAATGACCCGAACAACATCGCTTCCTACAACGAGGCGCTTGCTGTTAAGGAAGAGACAGAGACTGTTAATGCTGCCAAAGCAAACATGGAATCTCTTCTTACTGCAATTGATACATATCCGAACGTCGGCAAGGACTTCTTTGCAAAAGTTGCTTCCGTAGCCACAAAGAACAATGTAACAATCACCAACTATTCATTCGCAAATGAGAACGGATGGCTGAACCTGGCATGTAACGCAAGTGCTACCAAGGACATTTCTCAGTTCGTTCGTGATCTTGAAACACTCGGTCTCTTCGGTAATGTTAATTACACCGGATTCCAGAGTAATGGTGATGCCACAGGCGGCTATGGTTACTCAGTTGACTGCACTTGCCTTGGCGATCCTAACTATTCACAGGCCGCTGCAGGCACTGAAGGCTAAGAAAGGGGAGATTTAAAATGACAGAAAAAGATAAGAAAACCTTAATTATTGCTGCTATTGCTCTCCTTATATTCGGTATCGCTTTCCTCGGTATCAGACCCGCAATAACAAATCTGAAAGAGGAAAGAGCAAAGAACGTAGAGCTTTCAGCACAGAAACAGACAATGCAGACAGAGATTAACTCTCTCCCTACATACAAGACAAATCTTGAAACAGCGAAGACGAACTACAATGCAACGGCTTCCCGCGCATTTGCAGATCTTCCGAATGACAAGATTCACGACGTAGTTATTGACGAAATCGTTACTCCGCTCGGCCTTGATGTAAAAGCATTCCGCATTAACAGCATTGAACCTCTCGGTGTAAACAATTATGTTGTACCTTCAGCTGATGCAGGCGCTTCACCGGCTCTTGTTGCAGGCACAACAGACCTTGCTTATATTACTGTTGATGTAGTAGGCACACAGGAGCAGATAATTGCGCTTGTTGACAAACTTAATGCGACAGAGGGCACATACCTCTCAAACATTTCGTTCTCAACGGTTGCAGACAATGCTACGGTATCAGTTCCGTTCTATATGGTTCTTTCGGAGACATTTGAATAATACGATTCTCTGAAGGATACTCCGATAAAACGAAAAGAGTTTGGCACAAGTTCCGGTTTTTTCCGGGGCTTGTGCCCTGTCTTTTTTTATAAGTCCAAAAAAAGTTAAAAAAATGTTAAAAAACTATTCACATTTTGATTTCTTTGATATATAATAGGTTCATAAAGCGTGGTAGTGTATCTACCCGCGGGACGCACGAGAATTATTCATAATTGATTTTATGCATAATTTCAAATCCGGCTTCCAAATAAAGGAGGTAAACATTTATGAGAGTATTGGGAAATAAAAAGGGTTCGGCACTGCTCTGGTGCATACTCCTGATTATTATTCTCACAATTCTTTTGGGTAGTGTACTTACGGCTACTTATGCCTATTACAACTACACCATGCGTACTGTTAAGAGACAGCAGGCCTATTTTACTGCTCGTTCTGCAGTGTCCATGCTTCTTGAGGAACTCACCTCTGAAGAGCAGGTAGCTACAAACGGCGAATATCTGGAGTCGTCCATTTCAGTGCTTCCTTCAAGAAAGGGCGCTGATCATGCCGTAACCGTAAGCGATTTCGGTTTCGGTGAAAAGATGGGTTCGGCTGAAGCTACTCTTGTACGTAACGATGACGACGAAATTAATATTGAAGTAACGGCATATTATCCCGATAACATAAACGGTGAGAAGTATGTTATGAAGGCTACTGTTTGCCGCCAGCCGCTTTATTTCGGCGGTATTGCTGTTAAGCATCTTTCGCTTGACGGCAAGCTTACTCTTGGCGAAAACACAGACCTTTACTGGAACAATACGGATATTTTCAACACAGCCGGTAATGGTTCCTCTTTTAAGAATAATGGCGGCACTCTTTCCGTTAACGGTAACCTCGTTACAAAAGGAGATGCCACAATTACGGCCGGTAATGTTGTTGCAGGCAGAAACTTCTATGGAACAGCCACATTCTCCGGTGATTCTCTTCATTCAAAGAAAATCTGGTCTCCGACAGAATATATTATTTCTAACAAGACATTAAGAGTTGATGATGCTGAGAACACGGAGTACACGACAAACGCTATTAATACTCTCAAAAATATTACTAACTATACCATTAAATATTGTAACAGCAGAGGCACAAGTGCTTTCGGTCCGAATCCCGTGCTTGCAGATATCTTAGGTGTTGATGTCGGCCAGCTTATGTCCGGTATTCCAATCATCGGTAACATTATTTCTGATACAAATGATCAGTTTATGAAGGTTTCCGACTCAAATAACAGCGCTTTGTCCATCAGATACATTAAGCTTCTTTCAACATACAAAGCAATTTCTGATGCGCTTGATAACGCTCCTTTGGTCCTGCAGCCAATGATTAATATTATTCGCGCCTTACCTACAACGCAGGCGGCAGCCAGTCTTATGAGAGATTGCTACGATGCTCCTTGGATTGATTTCTCTTCATCTGATGAAGGCAACAGATCTGATGAGGTCGTACCTCTTACTTATCTCTTTGTTGACAGCAAACTCGGCGTCCGTGTTCAGTACGGCAGAGATCCGGGCAAAGCCAGTTTTATAGGTCAGATTACTGATAATATTTCTAATAATGTTGGCTCATTTATCAACAGCGTTTTTGATATTCGCAATAAGCCCAGTTATCTTGTTGCTTATATGGAACCCAATTCTTATATCGAACTCGGCTATGGTTGCGGCAAGGGACATGTTAACCCGAAGACAGGTGTTACAGAAAACAACAGCCGAAACAGAGGCACGCCACAGAACCTTGTTTTCCTTTATTCACTATATGGTGGAGATAACACAACGGTTATCCTTCACGACGGCGTAACGGTTATAGGTGAGATTATCTGTGACAATCTTATTATCGAAGGCGATGCCAAGATAATTTACTCATCAATAAACGGCGGTCAGATAGCTAAACAGAAGATTGCTGAGTATTGGGCCGTATCAAATTATTCGGATTAAGGGGGCTGCTTTATGAAGAAACTTGATAATAAAGGTTTGACTCTTGTTGAGCTTATACTCGCAGCAGTTATCCTTGCAATTTCCGGACTTATGCTTGCCACGACTTTCACATCTGCAATGAGAATTATGAGTCGTGCAATACTTTACAAGAACGTCAGTGCAACAGCTGCAGAGACAGTTGAACTTGCCGAGGAACAGGAACCGGTCGAAAACTTTGTTTACGATGTTGACAGTTCCGAAAAGAACGGCACATTGACTATCACTTACAAGAAAGACAATGTTGATAGTACAACGACAATGAGCGGTCAGTACTATTTTGCAGAGGTCTCAAAAGATGACGAGAGGGTCGGCCTGACTTACAAGGAGTTCCTTCCGAGTAACTTCAGTTACGACATTCCTGCGGCCCCTGTAGGGGATTAAGTATACAGAAAGGACGAGTGACTTATGAATATTTTTGAAATAAGAAAAAATAAACTCGGTATGACACTTGTGGAAATGGTTCTTTCCCTTGTAATCCTCGGTATACTTATGACTTCTACTATGGGTATGGTAATATCGAGTAATCAGATTTTCATTTCAACAAGTAAAGCCGCAATTGACAAGCAGGTTGGTAACTACTCTTTCGATTTCATCGAAAAGGTTCTCCGTTACACAACACACATGTCAATCTACAATGAGGGCACTTCACCCAATGATTCCAATCTTCAGTCTCTCTCATTGAATAAGACTGATAATACCAATGATTCCGGCATACTTATGTTTAAGCGCGCTGAGGATAACGATCCTTACTCTCTTTACGATAATGGTTTCTACGGCAATAGAACAATCCAGTATTCTGTTCATAAGGTCGGTAAAAAGAGCCAGCACGTAAAACTTAAAGTAACTGTCTTCAGAGAGGGCAGAGCGGTTTATTCGAGAGAATCCGTTGTCAAGTGCTTGAACCTTAACCTTGTTGCAATAGGTGACGGTGCAAATCCGATTGTTGATAAGTCATCTGCCGATGCAGTAAACCAGACAATCACATTCTCCGTTGATGAAAAGCTTCTTTCCGGCGGTAAGAATGCTTACTCACTTGAGTTCAAGGTTTCCGAGTTCATGGGTAAGTACAACAAGATTCAGAAAGCTTATGTTGCCGATATAGGTAAGGCTTATACAAAGTATATCAGCGGTAACTATGATGCTGAGGAAAACCCCGGTATCCGCGGTACAACTGATGCTTACAACGGCAGAATTGAAGCCGAGACATACGCAGCCAGAATGAATGCCTATACAAAGATTGTATTCGGCGACGGAGCGACACCTACAAACTATGATCCCGATCGTATTGAAAACTGTGTAAACCTTCGTGCTTACTATCAGCAGGAAATCAATGATCTCCTTAAATTTGATCTTAAATCTTCAAATGCCGCAGGTTTTACCAATGGTAACTTTACCAACAATATTATCGGTACAACATCTTATAAGCTTCATAATGGTGATGCCTTCTACGGCGTAGTTGCGACCAAGGAAGAGATGTACTTTGGTTTCATGCTCAACCATTATGACAAGAATAACGACGGCACTATTTCAAAGGCTGAATATCCTCAGTTTGAGGGCGACTCCTTCTTCAAGGGCACATCCATGGATTCTTATTTAAAGAATACCAGCGGCAACCAGATGGTTATCATGTGCTACTTCAAGGACAATGTTGCCAATGATAACTACAAGGGCCTTGTAGCAAAGACAACCCAGGATGTTTACTCCTTCAACGGATCTGTTTCGCACTCTGCTGCAGCGAATGGATCAGCAACTAAACCCGGAGCATCAACAATCCAAGATTACAGCGGAAATAACAGTGATGTACCTTCCGGTACAAGTTATCTTAATACCTCCAAGGTATATATCTACTATTCAGATAACAATTACAGAGCCGGTGGCACAAATCTCAACTATGACCGTTCTGGTAATATTATTTCCGGATACACATATCCCGGCACGGCAATTGAAAATTATCTCAAGAATACACTCGGTGCAAAGAATGCTACTCCTTCTTTTAATGTAGCATCACATATTTCAGGTTCGGATCATAACGATACTAAGAATTGCTCTTATACCGCACCGACCGACCTTACAGAAGGCTGGTATTATTCCAAGGTTCCGTATTACAGTGCAGGTGCTGCTAATACTAAATATTGTTTCTGTCTCTTCTATCTCCAGGCTATTGATCAGACAGAAGAGGCTGACGGCCAGGAAATAGTACTGAATCCGAATAAAATTGCCATCTTCAGAGGCGGTAAAATTAATTACTCGTTTGCCAACAGCTCGGGTGTATTAGAAACTATTTACTATAAACTGGGTTCATTCACTTATGACCAGGCGCAGTTTACAGTAAGCCACGAAGCACAGGGCGGCAACACCACTTCCACTGACTTCCTTGAGTACACAGCACACCAGTATGTTGACTATGCACTCTACGGAACAGACTGGAACTCCTGGTTCAATGCGAACCCTTCAGGTCTTATTAACCAGCTTGCGAATGTTGTTACGAATTTCGTTAACACAATTCGTGGTAAGGCCATAAATAAGAACATAACCAGCATAAGTACGGCAAATGCAGTTCAGTCGCTTGGTAACATCGGACAGCACAACATTTCTACTGCGATGGACAATCAGGCTGCATCTTATAACCTTGCTTGGTGTGTTTACAGCCCGAAGCGCGGCACATGGTACTATCTGCCCGCCAGATCAACAAGACTTTCAGGTCTTGCTTCTTCCTTCTCGTTCTCATCAAAGAAGGACGCACCGACACCGCTTGATGCTGACCTTGATGACGGTTCCTGGAGATCCTCCAGCGCAATGGTAAGTGATATCGAGATGCGTAAACTGTCAAGCAGCGGTCTCTTTGGACTTGTTGATACGACCTCTGATGTACTTTGGGTAGCACTTCCTACAGGTAACACAATCGATCTTGATTCCGTTACCGGTTAATTGCAGATTTCTGCAAATCCAATAAAACGAATAGCAGGGGCGGGCTTTTGTCCGCCTCTGTTTCTTTTGTGGTTTGACAAATAGGTATTATGTAATAAAATAATTGTATACAAAATGGTTATAATCTTTGAAAGTTTTGCAAGGAGGTGAGCAGGGATGAAGCTTAATTATGCAGGCAGAAGAGCGTTTGAAGTGTTTACGTTTATTCTGGACTGGATTCTTATTCTGGCCCTGCTCGTCAGCCTTTATAATATATTTATGCGTAAAGTGCGCCATGAACCTCTGCCAATGCTTTTCGGCAGGGGATATGCGGTAACGGTTTCGGGTTCCATGGAGCCGACAATTGCCATAGGCGACATTGTGTGGATTAAACAGCAGCCTAAGTATGATGTGGGCGATATTATCGTGTTTGTGGATAAGGATTCGCCTAATCAGTCTCTGGTAACGCACAGGATTGTCGGTGTTACGGAGGAGGGCTATATCACCAAGGGCGATAATAACAATACGGCGGATTCCGGTGTTGTGGAGCCACATTACATTAAGGGTGCTGCGACGCATCTTATTCATTACTTCGGAGCTACGTTGCTGTTCATTCAAAAGCCGATTGGCATGTTCCTGATGCTGCTTTTAGCATTGCTGCTTATTGAGCTTCCGTACCGTATCAGGACGAGGTACAGGGAAGAGACCATGGCAGCGCTTGATAACATGGTCCACAGGGTCGAAATACAGGGCAAAGAGGTTATTGCGCCTGATCGTACCCTTGAGTTCAATGACGGTTCTTATAGGGCGCCACAGAAGACGAAGAGGCAGATTGACTTCGAGCGCGAACTCGACTGGAGGCGCCGCAAGAAGCAGAAGCGGAAGATATTTGTGCCTGATGAGGGTCACTGGGATATTGACTAGTTTTTGCTTTGGTTATTTTTAGAAAGTTGACTTGAATTTTTTGTTGACTTTGTCGGTTTATGGTGTTAAAATTTTGGCATAATAAATAAAGGCGATGACGAAGACGGTTTTGAGGACCTCTTTCAGAGAGCAGACGGTTGGTGCGAGTCTGCAGTGGGAATCAAGTTGACCTATCACTTCAGCAGCTGAGCCCTTGAACACATTTGTTAGTAGGGGACTACGTGAAAGCTACGTCAGTGCGAAGGGGTTGATGGACCCTGAGGGGTAACGGGCAATAGCCAATCGTTACAATTTGAGTGGTACCGCGGGTAACTTGTTTTATTCGTCTCAAAGCATTTGCTTTGAGGCGTTTTTTTATTCCCCTCATCTGCCCCTTTGGGGCACCTTCTCCCCCGGGAGAAGGCATAACAGGAAAGGAATGGTTGTTATGGAAACTAAACAGGAAATCGTTGAGGTAGTGCAGAGAATCAAGGAGATGAGAGATATCTCCGGCTTTTCTGTCGCTGACATGGCTGAGAAGACCGAACTTACCGAGGAACAGTACCTTGAGTATGAATCCGGTAAGGTGGATCTGCCGTTTACGTTCGTGCATAAGTGTGCGCTGGCGTTCGGTATCGGTATTGCTGACTTGCTTGAAGGCCAGTCGGCAAGGCTTTCTTCATACACCGTGACGAGAAGGAACGGTGGCCTTGTAACGGCAAAAGAGGACGGCATTACCATTCAGAACCTGGCTTCAATGTTCAAGGACAGACTTGCCGACCCGTATTTCTGTATTTACGAGTATGACGAGTCCCTTCAGGACAAGCCCATAAAGCTTGTTGAGCATGCGGGCCATGAGTTCAACTTCGTTATTAAGGGATCACTGAAGGTTCAGGTCGGTGACCATGTCGAGACCCTTCACTCAGGTGACTCCATTTACTTTAAATCCTCAATACCTCACGGCGAGCTGGCGGTAGACGGCGCGCCCTGTAAATTCCTTTCCATAATTTTAAACTCCGACGTTACGGAGGAGCTGTACAAAGAACAGGCTATCCGCCGTGCGGCTCAGTCTGAAAAGCTCGTTGTTGAGAAGTTTGTTGAGTGCACTGAAGATGAGGAAGGCGCTCTTGTTGACATTAAGTTCCATGACGAGGATAAATTCAACTTCGCTTTCGACGTTGTCGATGAAATCGCGAAGAACAAGCCCGAAAAGGTGGCTATGATTCACCTTGATAAGGACAAGAATGAGACTAAGTTCACCTTCAGGGATATGAAGGACCTGTCAAACCAGGCTGCGAACTACTTTACATCGCTCGGTATCCGCAAGGGCGACCGCGTAATGCTGGTATTAAAGCGCAGATATGAGTTCTGGGTTTCAATTCTTGCACTGCATAAAATAGGGGCAATTGCGATTCCTGCGACACACCTTCTGAAGGACCATGACTTTGAGTATAGGTTCAATGCTGCAGAAGTTAAGGCGATTATCTGCACATGTGATGATGATACGCCTTCATCGGTTGATCGTGCTTGTGCGTCTTGTCCTTCGGTTGAGACGAAGATTATTGTGGGAGCTTCACGCTCGGGCTGGCACGATTTTGATGCAGAGTTTAAGCTGTTCAGCCGCAGATATCTGCGTACGGCTGAGTCGCCCTGCGGTGATGATCCCATGCTTATGCTCTTCTCTTCGGGAACATCGGGTTATCCGAAGATGGTACTTCATTCCTGCAAGTATCCTCTGGGACACTTCCATACCGCGAAGTACTGGCATTGTGTAAGAAACAACGGTGTACACCTTACAATTTCAGATACCGGCTGGGGCAAGGCTCTCTGGGGCAAGCTTTATGGCCAGTGGATGTATGAGGGTGCAGTATTCGTATATGACTTTGAGAGATTCCATGCAGCAGACATTCTGCCGCTGTTTGCGCAGTATAAGATAACTACATTCTGCGCACCTCCGACCATGTACCGTATGCTTATCAAGGAGAACCTGATGAACTACGATCTGTCCTCAATCGAGCATGCTACGGTTGCCGGTGAGGCACTGAACCCTGAGGTCTTCTATCAGTTCAAGAGGGCGACAGGTCTTGAACTTATGGAGGGCTTCGGTCAGACCGAGACTACGCTTACGGTCGCGAACCTTGTCGGTATGACGCCGAAGCCGGGTTCAATGGGCAAACCCTGCCCGCTTTACGACGTTGTTTTGCTTGATCCTTCGGGCAAAGAGGTCGGCGTAGGCGAAAACGGCGAAATCTGCGTGAAGACAAAGAACGGAGCACCCTGCGGACTCTTCCTCGGATACTACAAGGACGAGGAGGCCACAAAGGCCGCATGGCATAACGGTTACTACCATACAGGTGATATTGCCTGGAAGGATGAGGATGGATACTTCTGGTACGTCTCACGTGTTGACGATGTCATCAAGTCATCCGGTTACCGCATCGGCCCGTTCGAGATTGAAAACGTTATCATGGAGCTTCCTTATGTTCTTGAGTGCGGCGTAACTGCCGCTCCTGATGAGGTAAGGGGACAGGTAGTCAAGGCGTGTATCGTTCTGGTTCCCGGAACCGAAGGCACTGACGAACTGAAGAAGGAAATTCAGAATTACGTCAAGAAAAACACCGCTCCTTACAAATATCCGCGAATTGTCGAGTTCAGAACTGAACTTCCTAAAACTATTAGTGGAAAAATCATAAGAAAAGAATTATAATATTCAGTATTCTCTTGTTATTGTTCTTGTTTTTATTGATTTGTTTTGTTTTTAATTTGTTTTAATTTTAGTTACGTGTTGGGTTGTTTATGAGTAATTCTGTTAAACGAGTGACCTTGTTTGCCGGGCATTACGGCAGCGGAAAGACGAATTGTGCGATAAATTATGCTTTGCACCTGCGTTCTTCGGGGCTGCCTGTTGCCATTGCGGACCTGGATGTTGTAAACCCGTATTTCCGTACTGTGGACAGTATGGCTGAACTTGTTTCGGCAGGTATCAGGGTTGTGGCGTCTGATTACGCGGCTTCCAATGTCGATTTCCCTGCATTGCCGGGTGAGATGTATTCTCTGTTTGAAGACAAATCGTCTTACGCGGTAATTGATCTGGGCGGAGACGACAGGGGAGCGCTGGCTCTGGGAAGGTACAGGGATCTGATACTTGAGGAGAATGATTTTAATAATTTCCTGGTGATTAACAAGTATCGTCCGCTGACTGCCACTCCTGCACTCTGTATGGAGGTCATGGAGGAGATTTCCTCCGCAGCGGGAATTCCGTTTACCGGAATAGTAAATAACTCTAATCTGGGCGCTGAGACGACCTGGGAGGACATTGAAAAGAGCATTCCTTATGCGAAAGCCGTGTCTTCCATGTCGGGACTGCCTATAGTGATGACGACTTATATGGATTCACTAACCGTTTTAGGTGCCCTTGATATACCCTTGTTCGGGTTATCGCTTCAGAAAAAAGTCTTCGAGGAGGATTGAGATATGGGAAAAGTCAGCTTTAAGACGGATGTCTGCAAAGGCTGCGGCCTCTGTGTGGCCGCCTGTCCCAAGAACATTCTTGTATTGGATGAAAATAAACTTAACGCGAAGGGCCATCATCCCGCGACCTGCGTGGATATGGACGCCTGTGTGGGCTGCGCTTCATGCGCAATTATGTGCCCTGACTGCGTTATTACGGTAGAGAGGTGAGTGTGCAATGGGCGAAAAAGTATTGATGAAAGGTAACGAGGCAATTGCCGAGGCCGCTATTCGCGCAGGCTGCAGACATTACTTCGGATACCCGATTACACCTCAGACTGAGGTCGCGGCATATATGTCTAAAAGAATGCCGAAAATAGGGGGAACTTTCCTCCAGGCCGAGTCCGAAATCGCCGCCATCAACATGGTTATAGGCGTTGCGGCAACCGGCAAGAGAGTAATGACATCCTCATCTTCACCGGGAATATCCTTAAAGCAGGAGGGTATCTCATACCTTGCCGGCTGCGATCTTCCCGCACTGGTTGTAAATGTTGAGCGCGGCGGCCCCGGACTCGGCGGCATCCAGCCCTCACAGTCAGACTACTGGCAGGCCACAAAGGCCGGCGGCCACGGTGACTACCACAATATCGTTTTAGCTCCCGCGTCTGTTCAGGAGATGGCTGCCCTTACAATCAAGGGCTTTGAGCTTGCTGACAAGTACAGCATGGTCACCATGATCCTTGCCGACGGCACAATGGGCCAGATGATGGAACCCGTTGAGATTGACGATATTGAGATAAAGACAGTTGAAAAGCCTTGGGCTCTTACCGGTACCGGTATGGCTCGCTCGCACAACATTGTTAATTCACTTTATCTGAAGCCTGACCTTCTTGAGCAGAAGAATTTTGAAAGATATGAGAAATATGCGCAGATAGAGAAATCTGAGGTCATGTATGAGGAATACATGATGGATGATGCCGATATCTGCCTTGTAGCTTTCGGTATTACCGCACGTGTTGCGAAGAATGCCATAGCTGAGGCTCGTGCCAAGGGCATTAAGGTAGGACTTCTTCGTCCGATTACCCTGTGGCCGTTCCCGTCACAGGCTCTGGCAGCACGCGCTTCGCAGTGCAAGGCTTTCATTTCGGTCGAGATGAATATGGGACAGATGATTGATGATGTTAAACTTGCAATTTCATGTTCACGTCCCGTTTACCTCTGCAACCGTGTAGGCGGTATGATCCCGTCACCGGAAGAGGTACTCGACAAGATTATTTCTGTTTCGGGAGGTGCTGATTGATGGCAGTCGTATTTGATAAACCGCATGCTCTGACAGATGCCACAATGCACTACTGCCCGGGCTGTACACACGGTATAATTCACAGACTCATAGCCGAGGTTATTGATGAGCTCGGTATTGAGGGCGATACCATAGGTGTAGCATCCGTCGGATGCTCCGTTATGGCTTATGACTACTTTAATGTGGACTTCGTCCAGGCGGCTCACGGCAGGGCTCCGGCCGTTGCCACGGGCGTCAAGAGGTCGGATCCGTCTAAAGTAGTATTCACTTACCAGGGAGACGGAGACCTTGCCGCCATAGGCACGGCTGAGACCGTTCATTCCGCCGCGCGCCGTGAGAATATCACCGTCATCTTCGTAAATAACGCTATTTACGGTATGACAGGCGGTCAGATGGCGCCGACAACCCTTCCGGGTATGGTTACGCAGACTTCTCCTTACGGCCGAAATGTTGAGGCCGTAGGCTATCCCGTAAAGGTCTGCGAAATGCTTTCTGAGATTGACGGCGCCGCTTATCTTGAGCGTGTAGCGGTCAACAATGTCGCAAATGTCAGAAAGGCAAAGGCGGCTATTAAAAAGGCTTTTGAGTATCAGCTTTCCGGTAAGGGCTTCTCACTTGTTGAGATTGTTTCAACCTGCCCGACAAACTGGGGCGTTTCACCTGAGAAGGCGCTGTCATTTGTTGATACGGATATGATTCCTTACTATCCTCTCGGAGTTTACAAGGATATCTATGCAGAGGAGGATGCAGGATGAGTACTTTGAATATTCTCTTCGCAGGCTTCGGCGGACAGGGCATACTGTTCTCCGGCAAATTCATGGCCTATGAGGGTCTTCTTGCGGACAAGCACGTCTCATGGCTCCCGTCCTACGGACCGGAGATGAGAGGCGGTACCGCAAACTGTTCCGTTATCATCTCTGATGAGGAGGTCGGTTCACCGATTGTCGACAAGCCCGATGTGCTTGTTGTCATGAACCTCCCGTCACTTGATAAATACGAGGACGCAGTAGTCCCCGGCGGCAAGATCTTTGTCGACTGCTCTCTCATCGAGCGCAAGGTTGAGCGTACGGATGTATCTGTTTACTATGTACCCGCTACGGGCCTTGCTTCGGAGAAGAAGATTCCGACACTTGCCAACATGATCATTACCGGAAAGATGCTGAAGGAACTCGGTTTCTCGCTTGATTCGGTTGACGCAGTACTCGGCAAGATCGTCTCTACACGTCACCAGGATCTCCTTTCGGTAAACAAGGACGCGATTCGCGCAGGTTATGAACTTTAATTGGGGGTTTTAATATGCTTGATATCAGAATTGAGAAAACTACATCACCCAAGGCTAAGCCGGCTGATGAGTCCAAACTCGGTTTCGGTCAGATCTTCTCTGACCACATGTTCATCATGGACTATTCCGAGGGTAAATGGCACGATGCCAGAATCGTACCTTTCCAGAATCTTTCCTACAGCCCCGGAACAGCTGTTTTCCACTATGGATGTGAGATATTTGAAGGTCTTAAGGCTTACCGCACCGCACAGGGCAATGTACAGCTTTTCAGACCCATTGAGAACGTACGCAGAATGAACAATTCCGCTGAGCGTCTCTGCCTTCCTCAGATGGATGAGTCAGACATGCTTCAGGCTATTGTTGAGTTCGTAAAGGTTGAGAAGGACTGGGTTCCTCACACCGAGGGCACATCTTTATACCTTCGTCCGTTCCTCCTCGGCGTTGACGAGACACTGGGCGTTCACACAATCCAGAAGGCACAGTTTATTATCATCGCTTCTCCTTCGGGCAGCTACTATCCCGAGGGTATCAACCCCGTCAAGATTATGATTGAGACCGAGGACGTCCGTGCTGTCCGCGGCGGTACAGGCTATGCCAAGTGCGGCGGTAACTACGCGGCTTCCACGAGAGCAGGCCACAAGGCTGAGCTCCAGGGTTACTCACAGGTACTCTGGCTCGATGGTGTTGAGCAGAAGTATATTGAGGAAGTAGGCGCCATGAACGTAATGTTCAAGATTGACGGCACTGTCGTCACTCCCAAACTCCTCGGTTCCGTTCTTCCCGGTATCACGAGAAAGTCATGCATTGAGCTTCTCAGGGACAAGGGCATTCCGGTTGAGGAGAGAAAAATCTCCGCTGACGAACTCTTTGACGCCCTTCGCGCAGGCAAGCTCGAAGAGGCCTGGGGCACAGGTACGGCAGCTGTTGTATCTCCCATAGGCGAGCTCTCATACAAGGGCGAGAAGTACACCGTAAATGATTTCAAAATCGGTGACACAACACAGTGGCTCTACGATACTCTTACGGGTATGCAGTGGGGCAAGATAGAGGACAACAAGGGCTGGATTGTACCCGTTGATTAATAGTCATAAAATTATTATCTTTTAATGGGTTTATTTGTCACTTTGTCTAATTGAATATCCGACTGTTTTTTGGCATAATATTAGTGTACTTTGTAACTGACGGATCAGTGGGGTTTACCACATGGGAGCAAAGTAAAGTAATATGTCGACCGTCTGGGCAGTCCCTCAGTACACGAGGGACTGCCTTGTTTATTTTCTGGAGGTGCTTTTGTGAAGAAAGTTGCGGTCATCATGGGCAGCAGTTCTGACCTCGGCGTGGTGGAGAAGTGCATAAATACGCTTTCCGACTACGGCATAGAGACAGAGGTACACGTATACTCCGCACACAGGACACCGGACAAGGTTCAGGCGTTTTGCAGCAAGGCACGCGAGAACGGCTTCGGTGTAATCATTGCCGCTGCCGGAAAAGCAGCACACCTTGCAGGTGTATGTGCGTCATGGACGACGCTTCCGGTTATCGGCATACCCGTAAAGGCCTCGGAGCTTGACGGAATGGACGCTCTTCTTGCGACCGTTCAGATGCCTTCAGGCATTCCCGTAGCCACGGTCGCAATAAACGGTGCCGCAAATGCAGCTCTGCTCGCTGTACAGATCCTCGCCGTAGAGGATGCTGCGCTCGCAGAGAAGCTTCAGAGCGCCAGAAAAGTAGGCGCAGATACTGTGCTTGCCGCAGACAGGGAAATTGCAGGCAGATATTAATCTGCCTGTTTTGACTTTTTTGGAGGAAATTATTCATGGGTGGATTTTTCGGAGCTGTATCTTCATCGGACGTACTGCTCGATGTATTTTTCGGTACAGACTATCACTCACATCTCGGCACACGCCGCGGCGGACTCGCGGCTTATGACCCCGGAAAGGGCCTTCAGCGCGAGATTCACAATATTGAAAACTCTCCCTTCAGAACGAAGTTTGAAGATATCTTCGACGAGATGAAGGGTTCATCATGCATAGGCTG
Organism: Clostridia bacterium; assembly: GCA_017451425.1. Lineage (GTDB taxonomy): Bacteria > Bacillota > Clostridia > Oscillospirales > Acutalibacteraceae > UBA1227. The sequence continues at coordinate 50,389 of JAFSPP010000011.1, forward strand.
TATCAGCGACTATGACCCTCAGCCTCTGCTTATGCGCTCAAAGTTCGGCGCTTACGCTATCTGTATGGTCGGTGTCGTAAACAACAAGGACGCCTTAATCAAGCAGTATCTTGAGACCACGGGTGGACACTTCGGCGCCATGACGGGCGGTCTTGTAAACACGACTGAACTCGTGGCTGCCATCATAAACCTTCAGGACGACTTTATCTCGGGTATAAAACTGGCTCAGGACATCATCGACGGCACAGCCTCAATCCTGATCCTCAAAGAGGGCGGGGAACTCATCGCCGCCCGCGACAAGTTCGGCAGACTTCCCGTACTTCTCGGCAAAAAGGATACCGGCTATGCCGTCTCATTTGAGTCTTTCGCCTTTGAGAAGGTCGGCTATGAGTCCTGCTATGAACTCGGCCCCGGAGAGATAGTCTCCGTGACAACTTCGGGTTATAAGGTTGAGCGTCCTGCATTGCCAAAGATGCGTATCTGCTCATTCCTCTGGTCATACTATGGCTATCCGAACTCCGTATATGAGGGAGTCAATGTTGAAATCATGCGTTACTTAAACGGCAAACGCATGGCTGAGAACGACATGGAGAACGGTGAACTGCCGGCTGTGGACTTTGTCTGCGGCGTGCCGGACTCGGGCACGCCGCACGCAATAGGCTATTCGCATAAGAGCGGCATTAACTTCGCGCGTGCATTTATCAAGTACACTCCGACCTGGCCGCGCAGCTTCATGCCGCAGAACCAGGATCAGCGCGACATAGTCGCGAAGATGAAGCAGATTCCGGTAAAGGAACTCATCAAGGGCAAGAACCTCATGTTTGTCGATGACTCTATAGTCCGCGGCACGCAGATGAGAGAGACGGTCGAGTTCCTCTACGAGAACGGTGCATCTTCGGTTCACATGCGCTCTGCGTGTCCGCCGATAATGTACGGCTGCAAATACTTAAACTTCTCACGGTCCACTTCCGAGATGGAACTTATAACAAGAAACACAATCATGGAGATTGAAGGTGAAGAGGGCTTCAAGCACCTTGCCGAGTATTCAGACGGTAATACCGAGCGCGGAAAGAAGATGCGCGAGGCCATCTGCTCAAAGCTTCATCTCTCATCACTGCAATTCCAGACCTTGGATGGTCTTGTCGAATCAATAGGTATCCCTCGCGAAAATCTCTGCACTTACTGCTGGACAGGGGAGGAATAATATGGAAAACTCAAGATCTGACGCATACGCCTCCGCAGGCGTTGATATTACGGCCGGCTACAAGGCTGTTGAGCTTATGAAGGCACATGTCGCCAAGACAATGACTTCCGGCGCAATCGGTGCCATAGGCGGCTTCGGCGGCCTCTTCGAGCTTAATATGACCGGTATAACGAAACCGGTACTCGTTTCAGGCACCGATGGCGTGGGAACAAAGCTTAAGATAGCTTTCCTCATGGACAAGCACGACACGGTCGGCATTGACTGCGTCGCCATGTGTGTAAACGACATAATCTGCTGCGGCGCGAAGCCCCTTCTTTTCCTGGACTACATCGCCTGTGGCAAGAATATTCCCGAACGCATAGCTTCAATAGTCTCCGGTGTTGCAGAGGGCTGCGTACAGTCCGGAGCCGCGCTTGTAGGCGGTGAGACCGCTGAAATGCCCGGCTTTTATCCTGAGGACGAGTACGACCTTGCCGGTTTCTCGGTAGGCTTGGTTGATAAGTCAAAGATTCTTGACAACACAAAGATGGAAGAGGGCGATGTAATCATCGCGCTTCCCTCATCGGGCGTTCATTCAAACGGTTTCTCGCTTGTGCGCAAGGTGTTCGACATTGAGAATATCTCTGCCGCTGACCTTCGGGCTCCTCTGGATGCCCTTGACGGCAAGTCTCTGGGCGAGACGCTTCTGAAACCCACAAAGATTTACGTAAAACCCATGCTCGCACTCTTCGATGCCGTTACGGTCAAGGCTGTTTCGCATATCACCGGCGGCGGATTTTATGAGAACATACCGCGCAGCATTCCGGACGGATTCTGCGCCTCAATCAAAAAGTCCTCAGTCCGCGTCCTGCCGATATTCAGACTTTTGCAGGAGCGCGGAGGAATTCCTGAGCATGACATGTTCAACACATATAATATGGGCGTCGGTATGACCGCTGTTGTCTCCGCCGCCGATGCCGACAAGGCACTGTCGGTACTTCACTCTTTCGGCGAGGACGCCTATGTCCTCGGTACGATAGTTAAAGGTTCTGAGAAGATAGTTCTGGAGTGATAATATGAAAGACAAGGTACGTATAGCCGTTCTCGTCTCAGGCGGCGGCACGAATCTTCAGGCGCTTATTGATGCGCAGATGGCCGGAAAAATCCCTCATGGTGAGATTGTTACCGTAATCTCAAACAAAGAGGGGGCTTTCGCTCTTGAGCGGGCCAGGAATGCAGGTATTGAGGCCGTCACCATTTTAAAAGCTGACTGCGGCTCAAAAGAGGAGTTCGAGGATGTCATAGGTGACTCGCTCGAATTTCGCAAAATAGACCTGATAGTTCTGGCGGGATTCCTCGCTGTCCTCTCCGAGGACTTCGTAAAAAGATTCCCGAACAGAATAATCAATATACATCCCTCGCTCATACCGTCTTTCTGCGGCGACGGCATGTACGGACTCAAGGTGCACAACGCTGCGCTCGCGCGCGGAGTAAAGGTCACCGGAGCAACCGTACACTATGTCAACGAAATTACGGACGGCGGCGAGATAATACTTCAAAAGGCAGTGGACATACTGCCGGGAGACACACCCGCAACTCTTCAGAAGAGAGTTATGGAGGAGGCTGAGTGGAAGCTGCTTCCGCAGGCCACGGAAATCGTATGTCAGAAAATTTTAAAGGAGATCTCAGCTGATGAATATTTATGAGACCATGTCGATGGGCAGCAGAATTCACGGAAATGAGTATGTCGGAAGAGGCATAGTCATAGGAAAGACAGCGGACGGCACGAAGGCTGCCATTGCCTACTTCATAATGGGCCGTTCCGAAAACAGCAGAAACCGCATCTTCTCCAAAGAGGGAGACAATGTCACGATTTATCCCTTCGACGAATCAAAGGTTTCAGATCCTTCACTTATCATATACAACCCCGTAATGGTACAGGGCAATTCAACAATCGTCACCAACGGTGACCAGACCTCTACCATCTATGAGAAACTCGGCTCAGAGAAGGCTGCCGGCAAATGCGGCTGCTACGCCTTTGAGAAGGCCCTGAAGACCAGGGAGTTTGAACCCGACGGTCCTAACTGGACACCGCGTATCTCCGGCATTGTTGATTTGAAGGACGGAGATTTCACATACAAGATGAGTATATTAAAGTCGGCCGATGCAGAGGGCACAGCCTGCAATCGATTCACTTTCGATTATTCTCCGCTTCCCGGACTCGGCCACTTTATTCATACATACGTCTGTGACGGCAATCCCATTCCCACATTCCAGGGTGAGCCGGAGCGCGTAACAATTCCCGATGACATAGATAAGTTCTATGATGATATCTGGAACAATTTAAACGCAAACAACAGGATTTCACTCTATGTCAGATACATTGACCTCGAGACAGGTAAGTATGACGACAGGATGATCAACAAGAACAAGAGGTAAGACATGAAAGAATTCGAACTCAAATACGGTTGCAATCCCAACCAGAAACCCGCAAAAATCTATATGAGAGACGGTTCTGATCTTCCGATAGATATTCTCTCCGGCAGACCCGGCTTCATCAATTTCCTTGATGCCTTCAACTCATGGCAGCTTGTTAAAGAGCTCAAAGAGGCTCTCGGACTTCCCGCAGTCACTTCATTCAAGCATGTAAGCCCGACTTCGGCCGCCGTCGGAATACCGATGTCCGACACGCTTAAGAAGGCCTGCTTCGTCGAAGACGTGGAGCTGACACCCCTCGCCACCGCATATGCGCGTGCCCGCGGCACTGACCGCATGTGCTCGTTCGGCGACTGGGTGGCTCTCTCGGACGTCTGCGATGTTGCTACCGCAAACCTTATCAAGCGTGAGGTCTCCGACGGCGTCATAGCTCCGGGCTTCGAGCCTGAGGCCCTTGAAATCCTCAAGACCAAGAGGGGCGGTAACTACAACATAGTAAAAATCGATCCTGATTATGTCCCTGAGGTTCAGGAGACAAAACAGGTCTTCGGTATAACTTTCGAGCAGGGAAGAAACAACTTCAGAATTGATGAGTCCCTTCTTGAAAACATTGTCACTGCGAATAAGGAACTTCCCGACAGCGCGAAGCGCGACCTTATAATCTCACTCATCACACTGAAGTATACTCAGTCCAACTCTGTCTGCTTCGCTGTTGACGGTCAGGCGATAGGCGTCGGCGCAGGTCAGCAGTCGCGCGTACACTGTGTGCGCCTTGCAGGCTCAAAGGCTGACACCTGGTTCCTCCGCCAGTGCGATAAGGTACTCTCGCTGCCGTTTAAAGAAGACATAGGCAGACCTGAGCGCGACAACGTCATCGACGGTTACATCAATCAAAACGAAGAGGACGTCTGCGCCGACGGTAACTGGCAGAAGTACTTCACTTCACAGCCTGCGCCTCTGACAGAGGCTGACAAGAGGGAATTCCTCTCAAAGCAGACAGGCGTAGCTTTAGGCTCAGATGCATTCTTCCCGTTCGCGGACAATATCGAACGCGCGAAGAAGAGCGGTGTTTCCTACATCGCAGAGCCCGGCGGTTCAATAAGAGACGACCTCGTAATCGCAAAGGCCGATGAATACGGCATGACGATGGCATTCACCGGAATGCGTCTCTTCCACCATTGATCAGATAATTACCCCAGATAAAGGAGAACTTTACCAATGCTTTTTTTAGATGAACTCAAACAGTACGATGAAGCCGTATTCGAGGCTTGCAACAACGAACTTCTTCGCCAGAAGGGCAATATTGAGCTTATTGCCTCGGAAAACATTGTTTCCAAGGGCGTTCTGCTTGCCATGGGCACTGTGCTTACCAATAAATATTCCGAGGGCTATCCGGGCCACCGTTACTACGGCGGCTGCCAGTATGTCGACGTTGTTGAGGACCTTGCACGTGAGCGTGCAAAGGAACTCTTCGGTGCAGAACATGCTAATGTTCAGCCCCACTCAGGCGTAAATGCAAACCTTGCAGTCATGTTTGCTCTTCTTGAGCCCGGCGACACGGTAATGGGCATGAACCTCGCCCACGGCGGACATCTCTCACACGGCTCACCGGTAAACATCTCCGGCAAGTACTTCAATTTCGTATCCTACGGCATTGACGACGAGACTCAGTATATTGATTACGATGAGATGGAGAAGCTTGCTCTTCAGTGCCATCCGAAACTCATCATCTCAGGCGCGTCTGCCTATTCAAGAGTCATCGATTACAAGCGTATCCGTGAGATATGCGACAAGGTCGGCGCTTATATGATGGTCGACATTGCCCATATCGCAGGACTTATCGCAGCGGGCGAGCATCCTTCACCGGTGCCTTATGCAGATGCAGTCACGACCACGACTCACAAGACCCTCCGCGGTCCCCGCGGCGGCCTTATCCTCTGCAAAGAGGCAATAGGCAAGAAAATAGACAGTGCTATCTTCCCCGGAACACAGGGCGGACCGCTCATGCACGTTATTGCCGCAAAGGCAGTTGCGTTCGGTGAGGCTTTAAAGCCCGAGTTCAAGACATATCAGCATCAAGTAATCCTTAATGCAAAGACCCTCTGTGACGACCTTATTGCCGAAGGCTACAAGATTGTCTCAGGCGGCACCGACAACCATCTCATGCTTTTAAACCTCACTCCGTTTAATGTTACGGGTAAGGAGCTTGAGGAAAAACTTGACCTTGTCCACATTACGGCAAACAAGAATGTTATCCCGAATGACCCTCAGCCCGCAAAGATCACAAGCGGTCTCAGACTCGGTACTCCCGCAGTAACCACGAGGGGATTCAAAGAGGAGGAAATGCATCTTATAGCCAAGTGGATCAAGGACATCACAGTTGATTTTGAAGGAAACAGAGCGCGTGTAAACGACGAAGTCAGCGCTCTTTGCGCAAAGTTCCCCATCTATGAATAAAATTTGAGGTGACTTATGAAAATACTCGTAGTGGGCGGCGGCGGCCGCGAGCATGCAATCATCAAGAAGATTAAAGAGAATCCCGATGTTACTGAGATTTTTGCCCTACCGGGCAACGGCGGCATAGCAGCCGACGCGACATGTGTCGACATAGCCGCGACGGACATTGACAAGATTGTGGAATTCGCATTCTACAATCGTATCGATTTTGCCGTCGTCGCGCCTGACGACCCGCTGGTTCTCGGCTGCGTTGACGCGCTCGAGCACCACGGCATACCGTGCTTCGGCCCCGTGCAAAAGGCCGCAATAATCGAGGGCAGCAAGATCTTCTCAAAGAATCTTATGAAGAAATACGGCATCCCCACAGCGGAATATGCCGTCTTCACTGACAGGGAGGCAGCTCTCAAGTATGTTGAGACCTGCAAGATTCCCATTGTAATCAAGGCTGACGGCCTCGCGCTCGGCAAGGGTGTTATCATTGCCGAGACCAGAGAGCAGGCCGCTGATGCCGTCAATATGATGATGCTCGACATGAAGTTCGGAAAGAGCGGTTCACAGATTGTAATTGAGGAGTTCCTTGAGGGACCCGAGGTTACGGTGCTCTCTTTCACGGACGGCAAGACCCTTATCCCCATGATATCCTCACAGGACCACAAGCGCGCCCTTGACGGCGACAAAGGTCTCAATACGGGCGGTATGGGTGTTGTGGCTCCGAACCCCTACTACACCAAGGAGATAGCCGATGAGTGCATGGAGAAAATCTTCCTTCCCACTATGGAAGCTATGAACGCAGAGGGCAGAACCTTCAAGGGCTGTCTCTACTTCGGCCTCATGCTTACGGCTGACGGCCCGAAGGTCATAGAGTACAACTGCCGTTTCGGCGACCCCGAGACACAGGTAGTGCTTCCGCTTCTCAAAACCGACCTTCTCACAATCATGAGGGCCGTACGCTTCGGCAAACTCGCGAGTGTGGATGTAGAATTTGAGGACAAATCCGTATGCTGCGTGGTTATGGCTTCAAAGGGCTATCCCGAGCACTATGAGAAAGGTTATGAAATAACCTTCGACAACGGCACTGACGGTGTCTACATCGCCGGCGCAAAGCTTGAAAACGGAAAACTCCTCACAAACGGCGGACGCGTGCTCGTCGCGGTACGCACCGGCGACACACTGCAGGAGGCAATAGACAATGCCTATGCCGCAGTGAAGACTATTCATTTTGAAAATGCATATTATCGCACCGACATCGGTCAGCGTGCGCTGAAGGCAGGAAAAGAATAATGGTATTTCGTGTATTCGTTGAAAAGAAGCCGCATCTCGCTCATGAGGCCGCTTCACTTAAATCCGAGATAAACAAGCTTCTCGGCATAAGCTCCGTCACATCCCTGCGTATCGTCAACAGATATGACCTTGAGGGACTTGATGAGGCTACATTTCAGCTTGCGGTAAAGACCATACTGTCCGAACCGCAGCTTGATGATGTCTGCTTTGAACTTGACGCAGGCACTTGTAAAATGTTTGCCGTCGAGTATCTTCCCGGACAGTTTGATCAGAGAGCGAACTCCGCGGCAGAGTGTATTCAGCTCGTTGCAAAAGGGGAGAGACCTCTCGTCCGTTCGGCGAAAGTATATCTTCTCGGAGGCGATGTTTCCGATTCAGACCTCGAGGCAATCAAGAAATACGTTGTAAACCCCGTAGAGGCCCGTATAGCGTCCCTTGAGAAACCTGAGACACTCGTCATGCCCATGGACCTTCCGACAACCGTTGAGACCCTCACGGGCTTCATAGGCTACTCAGATGAGCAGCTCTCTGCATTTGTTGCGGAAAAAGGTCTTGCAATGGACTTTGACGACATAAAGTTCTGCCAGGACTATTTCAAGAGCGAGCAGCGCGACCCGACTATCACCGAGATAAGGATGATAGACACCTACTGGTCCGACCACTGCCGTCACACCACTTTCCTGACAACGGTCGATTCCGTAAAATTTGATGACGCCTTCCTTCAGGAGGCGTATAACAGGTATATTGCCGCCCGTGTCGAACTCGGCAGGGAGAAGCCCGTAAACCTCATGGACATAGGCACTCTTGCCGCAAAGGTCTTAAAGGCACAGGGCAAACTTCAGAAACTCGACGAGTCTGAAGAGATAAACGCATGTACCGTAAAGATGACAATAAAGCATGACGGTGAGGATGAGGACTGGCTCCTTCTGTTCAAGAATGAGACACATAACCATCCCACCGAGATAGAGCCTTTCGGCGGCGCCGCGACCTGCATCGGCGGTGCCATTCGTGACCCGCTGTCGGGCCGCGCATACGTCTACGCCGCAATGCGCGTGACGGGCGCAGCAGACCCGACAAGACCGCTCTCCGAGACGATGCAGGGCAAGCTTCCCCAGAGGAAGCTTGTTACAACTGGAGCCAACGGTTATTCCTCATACGGCAACCAGATAGGTCTTGCGACCGGTCAGGTAGATGAACTCTACCATGACGGCTATGCCGCAAAGCGTATGGAAATCGGCGCAGTTGTAGCCGCGGCACCGGCTGAGAATGTCCGCCGCGAAGTACCCGCTCCCGGAGACATAGTAATCCTGCTCGGCGGCCGCACCGGACGTGACGGCTGCGGCGGTGCAACAGGCTCCTCCAAGTCGCACAACCTTCAGTCCCTTGACACCTGCGGTGCAGAAGTACAGAAGGGTAATGCCCCTGAGGAGAGAAAACTTCAGAGACTCTTTAGGAATCCGACAGCTTCAAAACTTATCAAGCGCTGCAACGACTTCGGTGCAGGCGGTGTGTCTGTTGCCATAGGCGAACTCGCCGACGGCCTTGAGATATCACTCGACGCCGTACCGAAGAAGTATGAAGGCCTCGACGGCACGGAACTCGCCATTTCCGAATCTCAGGAGAGAATGGCTGTTGTCGTTGAACCCGGCGATGCCGATGAGTTCATCAGACTCGCAAACTCCGAGAACCTTGAGGCGACTATTGTTGCAACTGTTACGGAGAAGCCCTACCTTACAATGAACTGGAAGGGCAATACCATAGTAAATATCTCGCGTGAGTTCTTAAACTCAAACGGCGCAGAGAAACATATTGATATTCATACAGAGGCTCAGGAACCCTTCAGGAGACCTGTCGCAGGTTCCTTCTCAGACAACTACAGGAAACTTGTCGATGACCTCAATGTCTGCTCAAAGAGGGGACTTTCCGAGCGCTTTGACTCAACAATAGGCGCGGGTACCGTTTTAATGCCTTTCGGAGGCAAGTACCAGCGCACTCCCATCCAGGCCATGGCAAACAAGGTCTCCGTGGAGCATGGCGACACGGACACCTGCTCACTTATGGCCTGGGGTTACAACCCTTATATTATGGAGAAGGACCAGTACCACGGAGCATATCTCTCCGTAGTTGAGTCCATCTCGAAACTCATAGCCACAGGCGCATCTTTCGAGGATGTTTACCTCACATTCCAGGAGTACTTTGAAAAGCCCGGCAAGACGCCGGAACGCTGGGGCAAGCCGCTGGCGGCATTGCTTGGCGCGTTCTCGGCCCAGATAGACTTCGGCTGCGCCGCTATTGGCGGCAAGGACTCCATGTCCGGCTCCTTTGAGGACCTCGATGTGCCGCCTACGCTCTGCTCGTTTGCGGTCACAACCGACAAGATCAGGAGAATAATCTCAAATGACTTCAAGGCCGCAGGCCACCGCGTGCTTGTCGCTTATCCCGATTATGACGAGTACGGTGTGCCGAAGGCTGAGAGTCTGAAGAAACTCTTTGTCGCAGTCTCTGACCTGATAGGCGAAGGCAGTGTAATCTCCGCTTATACACCCACTTACGGCGGTGTTGCAGAAGCGGTTTATAAGATGTGCATAGGCAACGGTCTCGGCTTTGACTTTGTCAGCGAGACAAGCCTCGACGAGCTCTTCGGCTATCGCTACGGTGCATTCCTGCTTGAACTCGATGTTAACGCGGGCATGGTGCTTGAGGCCTCTGACGGTTTCAACGCAAAACAGCTCGGTAACACTATCTTTGAGCAGAAACTCCGCTACGGTTCTGAGGAACTTGAACTTTCAGAACTCGACTCACTCTATGAGAACAGGCTTGAGAAGGTATTTGCCTGCAATATAGAGACGGAGGAGAAGGAAATACCCGTATTCTCATATGATGAGGAGAAGCGTTTCACATCTCTTCTGAAACTCGATCCGAAGGTGCTCATCCCCGTATTCCCGGGCACAAACTGTGAGATTGATACGGCCAAGGCCTTTGAGGCCGCCGGTGCCGAGGTACAGATCTTCGTCATAAACAATCTCACCCCGAAGGGAATAGAGGAGTCCATTGCGCGCTTTGCCGACGCAATTGACACTTCGCAGATTATCTTCGTACCCGGCGGAGTCTCCGGCGGCGACGAGCCTGAGGGCTCCGCGAAACTAATTGCTTCCTTTTTCAGGAATCCCGAGATATCTGCCGCAGTAATGAACCTCCTTGAGAACAGGGACGGCCTCATGGGCGGTATCTGCAACGGTTTCCAGGCCCTTATAAAACTCGGCCTTGTACCTTACGGCAAGATAATCGAGACTGATGCTGACTGCCCGACACTCTCATACAACGTCATCGGCCGTCACCAGTCCAAACTCGTACGCACAAGGGTTTGCTCGAAAAACTCTCCCTGGCTTACAAAGGCTGAAGTCGGTCAGATTGTCACGGTTCCCATCTCACACGGTGAGGGACGTATAATCGCCTCAGACGATCTTTTACTCGCTCTCGCCGAAAAGGGTCAGATTATGACTCAGTATGTCGACCTTGACGGTAAACCGACTTATGATGTCGCTTTCAACCCCAACGGCTCGGCGATGGCCGTCGAAGGCCTACTGTCGCCTGACGGCCGCGTCTTCGGCAAGATGGGACACTCCGAGCGTACCGGTACCGGTCTCTACAAGAACGTACCCGGCGACTTCGATCTCGGTTTGTTCACATCCGCGGTCGGGTATTTTAAGTAAATATAGACAAAAAGAGGAGCCCGCATCGCGCGGGCTCTGCTTTTTTGTATAAAATTCAGGAATTTTTGAATATTATGCAAAAATATGTTGACTTTATGCAGGTATGCGCTTATAATTATGCACATATTAAAGAAATGAGGCGCGAAACAATGAATAAAAATTCAATCAAAAAAGTCGTACTTGCATACTCCGGAGGACTTGATACCTCCATCATCATTCCCTGGCTGAAAGAGAACTACAACAATTGTGAGGTGGTTGCGGTCTCCGGTAATGTCGGACAGGCTGACGAACTCGAAGGACTTGAGGAGAAGGCATTAAAGACAGGTGCTTCCAAACTCTATGTTCTCGACCTGACAGATGACTATGCCGACAACTACATCGTACCTTGCCTTAAAGCAGGCGCGGAGTATGAGGGTTATCTTCTCGGCACCAGCACGGCGAGACCCTGCATTGCCAAAGGTCTTGTAGACATTGCAATAAAGGAGAACGCGGACGCTATAGTTCACGGCTGCACGGGTAAGGGCAACGACCAGGTAAGATTTGAACTTTCAGTTAAGCATTTCGCACCCAAGATGCCCATCATCGCTCCCTGGCGTGAGTGGGACATAAAGTCAAGGGAAGAGGAGATAGAGTACGCTGAGGCGCACAATATTCCCCTTAAGATAAACAGAGAGACAAACTACTCGAAGGACAAGAACCTCTGGCATCTCTCTCACGAGGGACTCGATCTTGAAGACCCCTCATGCGAGCCTCAGTACGAGAAGGAAGGCTTCCTCGAGATGGGTGTTTCACCGCTCAAGGCTCCCGATGAGCCCACATACATTGAGCTCGGCTTTGAGAAGGGCGTTCCCATATCAATAGACGGCGAGAAAATGAGCGTCAAGGAGATTATCCTGAAACTCAACGAGCTCGGCGGCAAGAACGGTATAGGCCTCTTCGATGTAGTTGAGAACAGACTCGTAGGCATGAAGTCCAGGGGCGTATATGAGACTCCGGGCGGAACAATCCTCTACAAGGCACACGAGATGCTCGAGACAATTACACTCGACAAGATGACCTGCCACGAGAAAAAGAAGATTGCCGTAACATACGGTGAGCTCGTCTACAACGGCCAGTGGTTCACACCGCTGAGAGAGGCTCTCGCGGCTTTCGTTGACAAGACACAGGAGACAGTTACCGGTACGGTTAAGCTCAAACTCTACAAGGGCAATATAATCCTTGCGGGTCTTGAGAGTCCCTACACACTTTATTCAGAAGATATGGCCACATTCGGTGAGAGTGACTACGACCACGCAGACGCTTCAGGTTTCATCAACCTCTACGGTCTGCCGATAAAGGTCCAGGCTCTCGCAAAGGAACAGCAGAATGGTTAAAGTTTTTATAGACGGCAGCGCCGGTACTACCGGCCTTGTCGTGGAGGAGCGGCTTAAAAGCCGCGGGGGAATAGAACTCCTCAGTATTCCGGAGAACTTAAGGAAGGATGCCGCCGCGAAGGCAGAGGTCTTTGCCTCGGCGGACCTCGTCTTCCTCTGCCTTCCGGATGCGGCGGCAAAAGAGGCCGCTGCCCTGGTCCCCGGGAACACGACGATTATTGACACGTCGACGGCGCACCGCACCGACGACGTCTGGGTATACGGGTTCCCCGAACTTCCCGGGCAGCGCGAAAAGATAAGCGCATCAAAGCGTATCGCGAACCCCGGATGCCACGCGAGCGGCTTTATCGCCCTCGTCGCACCCCTCGTCAGGGCGGGGCTCATCTCAAATGACGCACAGCTTTCGAGTTTCTCGGTCACGGGCTACTCGGGCGGCGGCAAGAAGATGATAGCCGACTACGAGGACGGGGGCAGAAGCGAGCTGCTTGATTCTCCCATGCAGTATGCTCTTACACAGGAGCATAAGCACATCCCCGAGATGATGAAGGTCTGCGGACTTTCAAGTGCCCCGGTCTTCTGTCCGGTTGTCGGGGACTTCTACAGCGGTATGACAGTGACGGTACAGCTTTTCAAATCACAGATAAGCGGTACGGTCAGTGATATTGAAGATATTTACTCAAGCACCTACAAAAGCGGTGTGGTACATTTCGAAAAGTCGGACGAGAGCGGAATTTACGCCGGTTCTCACAGCGGACTTGACGACATGGCCGTGACGGTGAAGGGAAATGATGAGAGAATCCTTCTCATCTCATCCTTTGACAACCTCGGCAAGGGTGCCTGCGGCGCCGCAATCCAGAACATGAACCTGGCATTGGGTCTTGATGAGACGGAAGGTTTGATACTATGAAAGAAATAAACGGCGGAATATGCGCCGCAAAGGGCTTTAAGGCCGCGGGCGCGCACTGCGGAATCAGAAAGAATCCCGGAAAGAAGGATCTCTCGCTGATAGTCAGTGAGGTTCCCTGCACGGCAGCGGCAGTCTATACGACAAACCTTGTGAAAGGCGCGCCGATCATCGTCGATAAGGAGCACCTGAAAAACGGTGTGGCTCAGGCGATAATCTGCAACAGCGGTATAGCAAACACCTGCAACGCAAACGGCGTTGAAGTGGCAAATGCCATGGCGGATCTCGTTGAGAAGTACGCCGGAATAAAGGCGGACGATGTTGTTGTTGCCTCGACCGGTGTAATAGGCGAGCCCTTAAACCTTGAGCCCATAGAGGCCGGACTTCCCGGACTCGTAAAGGCTCTCTCGGAGGACGGAAGCCTTGATGCCTGCCACGGCATAATGACGACCGACACAGTGGAAAAGCAGGTCGCTGTCGAATTTGAAATCGGCGGAGTGCCGTGCCGTATAGGTGGCATTGCAAAGGGCAGCGGCATGATCCACCCGAATATGGCGACAATGCTCGTCTTCATAACTTCAGACGTGAAGATAAGCTCCGCAATGCTGCAGAAAGCGCTCTCTGCCGACATAAAGAACACTTTCAACATGCTCAGTGTCGACGGCGACACCTCCACCAATGACACGGTGGCGGTCCTTGCAAACGGTCTTGCGGGCAACGCGGAGATTACCGAAGACGGCGAGGACTTCGCAGAGTTCATGAAGGCACTGAACTCGGTCAATGTAGCTCTCTCCAGAAAGATTGCCGCAGACGGCGAAGGCGCCACGAAACTTCTGGAGTGCAAGGTTTCTGGCGCGGCTTCGGAGGAGATTGCAAAAGTCTCCGCAAAGAGCGTCATCACCTCAAGCCTCGTAAAATCGGCTTTCTTCGGTGAGGACGCAAACTGGGGCAGGGTCCTCTGCGCGCTCGGTTACAGCGGCGCTGACCTCGACCCTGACACAATCGACCTCACATTCTCATCGGCTGCGGGCAGCGTTTTGGTCTGCAAGAACGGAGCAGGTGTGGAGTTCTCCGAGGAACTCGCGGCAAAGGTCCTGCACGAGGATGAGATTTTAATAGACGTCAGCGTGGGCGACGGACCCTTTACGGCTACGGCCTGGGGCTGCGACCTCACCTATGAATATGTAAAGATTAACGGGGAGTACAGAACCTGATGACTACTGATTTTTCAAACGCCGAGAGGGCAAGGGTCCTTGTAGAGGCACTACCTTACATCGATAAATACAGGGGACAGTGTGTCGTTATCAAATACGGCGGCAACGCCATGATAAACGAGGAACTCCGTTCCCAGGTCATGGAGGACATAGTCCTGCTCCACATGATCGGAGTAAAAGTCGTTCTCGTGCACGGCGGAGGTCCCAAGATTTCCGAGATGATGGACAAACTCGGCAAGAAACCCGAGTTTGTGGACGGCCTCCGCGTCACCGACAAGGAGACCATGGAGATAGTCCAGATGGTCCTCTCGGGAAAGATCAACAAGACTCTCGTAAACTTACTCGAGTCAAAGGGCGGCAACGCGGTCGGACTCTCCGGCCTTGACGGCAGACTGATCGAGTGCAGCATGAAGGACGAGAAGCTCGGCTTCGTCGGCGAGGTTGAAAAGATCAATATAGAACCCGTGACTGACCTCCTTGAAAAGGGATATATTCCCGTCATCTCAACCATCGGCTGCGATGAGGAGGGCAATGTCTACAACATAAACGGAGACACCGCAGTCGCTTATATCGCAGGCGTTTTGGAGGCCAAGCGTCTCATAATGCTCACCGACATAGCCGGTGTCCTGAAGGACAAGAACGACCCCTCAACACTCATCCCGGAACTCACAATAGAGGAGGCCGGAAAACTCTTTGAGGAGAATGTCATTGCCGGCGGAATGATTCCGAAGGTGGACTGCTGTATCACCGCACTCTGCAAGGGTGTTCAGAAGGCCATCATAATGGACGGACGCGTTCCTCACTCACTCCTTATGGAACTTCTGACCGATGAGGGCGCAGGTACAATGTTTGTGAAAACAGAGAAATGATTATGGGAAACATTAAAGAACTCGATAAACAATACATCGCCGGTACCTACAGCAGGTTCCCGATTGTTATAACACACGGCAAGGGATCATTGCTTTACGATGAGGACGGTAAGGAATACATCGACCTCGGTAGCGGTATAGCCGTAAACTCATTCGGCGCATGTGACGACGAGTGGAAGGCAGCCGTAACCGAACAGCTGCGGAAAATCCAGCATACCTCAAACCTCTATTACACGGAGCCCTGCGTGAAGGTGGCCGAAATGCTCTCGAAGATGAGCGGCATGAAGAAGGCCTTCTTCTGCAACTCGGGTGCTGAGGCAAACGAGGGTGCAATCAAGGCGGCAAGGCGTTATGCCGAAAAGAAAAAGGGCGCGAACTACTACAACATAATCACTCTTGAAAACAGTTTCCACGGCAGAACGCTCACAACCCTTGCCGCTACGGGCCAGCCTGTGTTCCACGAGCATTTCGGCCCGCTCACTCCGGGCTTCGTGAATATGCCCGTAAACGACATAGAGACTCTTCTTGTCACTGTAAGTGAGAAGAAGACCGCAGCAATAATGATAGAATGTGTCCAGGGTGAGGGCGGTGTCAATCCGCTTGACCGTGACTTCGTAAATGAGATTGCCAAAATCTGCAAGGAGAAGGACATACTTCTCATAGTTGACGAGGTCCAGACAGGCCTCTGCAGAAGCGGTGAGTACTTCGCTTACCAGTCCTACGGCATAACACCCGACATAGTCACTGTTGCCAAGGGCCTCGGCGGAGGACTTCCGATAGGCGCAGTCCTTCTCGGCGAGAAGGTACAGGATGTACTTGAGCCCGGAGAGCACGGTTCCACCTTCGGCGGAAACCTCATCTCATGCGCGGGCGCAATCAGCGTCCTCAGCCGTATGGATGAGAACTTACTCGCTGATGTTAAGAAGAAGAGCGAGTACATAAAGAACAGACTTGAAGAAGCAGAGGGCGTGGAGTTCGTCGGAGGACTCGGTCTGATGCTCGGCATAAAGACGAAGAAACCCGCGAAAGATGTTGTGTCAAAGGCAATGGAGAACGGCGTTCTCTGCCTCACCGCAAAGGATAAGGTAAGGCTTCTGCCCGCGCTCAACATTCCGCAGGACCTGCTTGAGAAAGCAATGGACGTTCTGATTGATGCCTGCAAGGAGTAAGAGATGACTTTTAAAGACAGAGATTTTTTAAAACTTCTCGATTTCACATCTGAAGAGATAGACGCTCTGCTGGACCTCGCCGCGAAGCTTAAGGCTGAGAAGAAGGCGGGAATTCCCCACAGACTCTGTGAGGGTAAGAACATCGCTCTCATCTTTGAGAAGAACAGCACGCGCACGCGCTGCAGTTTTGAGGTAGCGGCAGCGGACCTCGGCATGCATCCGGTGTTCCTTGATCCTTCAGCCTCGCAGATTGGCAGGAAGGAGAGCATAGCCGATACCGCAAGAGTGCTTTCGAGAATGTTTGACGGTATTGAATACCGGGGATTTGAGCAGGAGAGAGTGGAGACACTCGCGAAGTTTGCTGATGTTCCCGTCTGGAACGGTCTTACAAACGAGTATCACCCCACACAGATCCTCGCGGATTTCCTCGCGATAAAGGAGCATTTCGGAGAACTCAGGGGCAAGAAACTCGTCTATTTCGGCGATGCCCGCTACAACATGGGCAACTCACTCATGGTGGGCTGTGCCAAGATGGGCATGCATTTTGTGGCCTGTGCGCCTGCCGAGTATTTCCCGAATAAGGAACTGACAGAGGAGTGCAAAAAGATCGCCGCGCAGACAGGCGCGACGATAGAGTTTGAAACTGACCCGAATAAGGCGGCAGTCGCCGCAGACGTCTTCTACACTGACGTCTGGGTTTCGATGGGTGAGCCGGAAGGCGTATGGGAGAAGCGTATAAATGACCTGCTCCCGTACCGCGTGACGGCAGAGCTCGTCGCGCTGGCGGGACCGCAGGTACGCTTCATGCACTGCCTTCCGGCCTTCCACGACCTTGAGACCGAGGTCGGCCTCAAAATTCACGAGAAGTTCGGCCTTGACTGCATGGAGGTTGAGGATGCGGTTTTTGAAGGACCGCAGTCAATCGTCTTCGACGAGGCCGAAAACCGCATGCATACAATTAAGGCGGTCATGGCCGCAACACTTTCAGGCTGTATTGATAAATAAAAAAAAAGAACGGACCCGAAACCGGGTCCGTTTTATTTATTCGAATATTTTAATGCAGCGCTCAAGCCAGGCGACGTATGACTCCTCTCTGAGCACCGCTCCGTCGAGGACCATATAGTCGCCGAGTTCGCGCGTGCCTTTCTTCGGGGGAGTATCATTGAACACCCTGGTTTTAATTTCAGCCAGGAAGTCGCGCTTCTCCATATGCTGAACGCACTGGCTTTTAAGGAGCTTTAAGAACTCTTCATCCGTAAGGCTCTCAGAGTAGAAGGTGCGAAGGCGGAAGATATCCTTGTGAGTTCGCTCTATTGCCACATCATCTTTAAGCCAGTCAAGAAATTCCTTTCTTCCGGCAGGGGTGATGGTATAGAGTTTTTTCTCCATTTTCTCACCGCGGATATCAGTGTCAAAATCGAGCATACCTTCCTCGACAAGCTTTTTGAGCTCAGGGTAGATCTGGCTGTGCTCCGCATGCCAGAAGCTGGTGAGAGCTCTGTCTTCGAAGGCTTTCTTAATGTCGTATCCCGTCATGGGTTCTCTGTTGACGAGGCCTAAAATAGCGTATTTTAAGTTTCTCATGGCGCTCTCCTTTGTCTGTTCGCATAGATTATAACTTAAATATCCATCCGCCTCAACTGTCAAAACCGACAAAACGAATATGTAAATATTTACATATTTGTCAATGGATTTTTGAATCACGGCAGGCTAATATAGTATTGTGAGATTTTATATCGGAGGGATAATATGAGCGTTTTCAAGCATCCTGTTCATTTGCCCGAACCGTCTTTTACGGAACTTTACAAAGGTTTCGTTGAGTTTGATGCGGACATTGAACGCATGGAAATCAAACCCGGCAGCCACAGAGCTTTCAAAGTTACCGGAGGCTGTGTAACCGGAAAAGTAAATGCAGATATAGTACCTGTTGTGTCAACTTTGTGGAAGTTTGTTGACGCATCAGGTGCTTTGCGTTTTGAGAGCAAGTTTGTGGCAAAACCGGGAAAACTTGTCACAATCTCGTGCGATGTATACGGCAGCAATAAAGATATGTTTCATATACTTTATGATACCGGCTGGCCGAAATATACATGGCTCGCTCATACGATTACATTTATAAAAGTTGACAGGGTTGAGGGTAACAGAGTTTCCTTCACCTGCCTGCAGGTTGACTGAGGAGGTGCGCATATGAAAACAAAGTTTCTTTATTACACTGAGTGCGCATGCCCCATGGCCATTCATCCGGTCGGTCTCAAAGGCCTCGGTGTGCAGGTCGTAATCCCCATTGAGGACGGACCCGTTGAGGGCGATGTAATAAACGGCTGCATCAAGCCGCTCGGAGCTGACTGGAATACCATTCATCTGCTGGGAATTACATCGGACGTTCTCGCGAAATACCAGATACATACTGATGACGGTGCCGTAATCGATCTCTTCACAAACGGCAGGATGAAAGTGAAGTGGAAGGACGTTCCAAAAAACATAATCACCCTGAAACATCATCTTTCCGACTATCTCTATTTCAGGGAGTTCCTTTACTTCCATACCGATGACGAGCGTTACAAGTGGCTTGAAACCACACCGTGCTTCGCGATAATATCAATGAAATTTACGCTTAAGAACAGAGTACCTTATTTCCTTATTTCTTACAAGGCTTATGCCATAGAGGAGGATTGACATGGATTATAAGATCAGACCTTTTACCACAAAGAGCGAAGAGGGCAACACAATAAGAGGAATTATTGTATCGCCCAAGAACTTTACGGGAAAACTTCCCGCCATTGTCATGTCACATGAGTTCTGCGCGAACATGTGGACAACTTTCAGATACGCCAGAAAAGTCGTAAATGACGGCTATGTATGCTTCTGCTACGACTTTACCCGCTCCGGTTCCGGTATCTCCGGCGGCAGCTCAATCGGCATGAGTGCCGTCCAGGAGTCCAGAGATGTAATCTCCGTTCTGCGCTATGCTCAGTCCTGCGACTTCGTCGACAAGGATGATATCACACTCTGGGGCTGTTCACAGGGCGGTATGGCAACTGCACTTGCCGCTCCTGAAGTCGAAGACGAGATTAAGAGAATAATACTTTACTATCCGGCATTGTCCATCTGTGATGACGCCAGAAAAGGTTCAATGATAACCGCGCGTTTTGACCCTCAGAATCCGCCCGAGAAATTCTGGTGCGCAATCGTTCATGTAGCAAGCAATTACTGTACTGACGTAATTGACCTTGACCCGTATGAGCAGATCTGTAAGTTTAAAAAGCCGGTACTTTTAATCCACGGCACGAAGGACCATATCGTAAATGTATCCTATTCAAGAGAAGCTGCGGAGAAATACCCGTGCTGCGAGTATCACGAATTCCCGGCTGAGCATGTCTGGGTAGGCGGCGGTGCCAAGAAGGCAGTCGCATTCACACGTGATTTTCTGAGAAATAATAAGTGAGGTAATTATGGCAAAATTCGTAACGGCGGCTCAGGCTGCTGAACTTATTGAAGACTGCGCGACTCTCGCCGTCGCCGGAATGGGACTTTCCGGCTGGGCGGAGGAGATAGCCTGCGCCATCCGTGACCGGTATAAAGAGACCGGTCATCCGAAAGGTATCAACTTGAAGCAGGCCTCGGCTCTCGGCGACTGGGGTCACGGCAACAAGTTCGTGGGCTGGGATCGCGTAAAACGCGACGAGCCCGATACCGAGCACGGCGCGCGTGGTGCGACACGCCTCGGCGAGGCCGGACCCGGCCTCGTCACCAAATGGACCAGCGCGCATATCGGCTCGGCCTTCTCGCTCTGCGACCAGGCACGTGCCGAGCAGCTCGAGAGCTACTGCCTGCCGCAGGGAGTAATAGTCAACCTGTGGCGGGAGATAGCGGCAGGCCGTCCCGGTCTTATAACAAAGACCGGACTCGGCACATTTGTCGACCCCCGCGTAGAGGGCGGCCGTATGAATGCGTCCGCAAAGGACGAAATAGTCAAGGTTGTTGAATTCGGAGGAGAGGAGTATCTCTACTATCCCGGATTTTCAATAGATGTTGCAATACTTCGCGGCACTATAGCCGATGAGAACGGTAATATCTCTTTCGCTCACGAGTCCGTAATCAATGAGGGACTTGCGGTTGCTGAAGCCACAAAGAACACAGGCGGTATCGTCATTGTTCAGGTCGAATACATCGCAAAGAAAGAGACATTGAATCCCAAGGAAGTAAAGATTCCGGGCGTACTTGTCGACTATGTCGTAAAAGCGAACGATCCCATGTCATGTTGGCAGGCAGAAGGCGACTACTGGCAGCCTTCCTACTCCGGCCAGATTAAAATTCCCCTCGGTGAGATCAAACCGATTCCTTTCGACGAGAGAAAAGTAATCTGCCGTCGCTGCGCCATGGAGCTTAAAGCCGGCAATCTCATAAACCTCGGAGTGGGAATGCCTGCCGACATATCGAAAGTTGTCGCTGAAGAAGGACAGCTTGAGAAAGTCACAATGAGTACCGAGTCAGGTATGGTGGGCGGTGTGCCTTCGGCTCTGCCGAGCTTCGGAAGCGCATACAACCCGGAAGCCATAATGACTCCGAATGACATGTTTGACCTCATTTCCGGAGGCGGCCTTGACGTCACCTGCCTCGGAATAGGAGAGGTCGATAGGGACGGAAACAACAATGTCTCCCGCATGGGCAAGCGTCTTACCGGCCCCGGCGGATTTATAGACATAACATCTTCAACGAAAAAGGTTATCTTTGCCGGAACATTCACCGGTCACGCTGAGTATGAAATAGGCGACGGCAGGATAAAGATCACAAAGGAAGGCGACATTAAGAAGTTTGTAAATACTGTCGGACAGATTACTTTTGCCGGTCAGTACTCTCCTGATACCCAGGAGGTCTTCTATGTGACCGAGAGAGCCGTTTTCAAGCTCATAGACAAGAAGATGACCCTTATAGAGATTGCGCCCGGTATAGACCTCGAGAAGGACATTCTGGCGCAGATGGATTTTGAACCTGCAATCGCTTCTGATTTAAAGGAGATGGATCCTGCAATATTCCGTGAAACCTGGGGAGGACTCACATTATGATACTTGATGAGAAACGCCTGCTTATGAGAAAGCTCTGCCGCGAGTTCGCCGAGAACGAATTCACAGATGAACTTCTCGACAGGCTTGAGGAGACGGGCGAATTCGACTGGGACATCTTTCATAAGATGGGACAGTACGGTTTCTGCGGAGTGAAGATTCCGAAGGAATACGGCGGACAGGGCGGAGACTCGCTCGACTATGTCATCATGGTTGAGGAGTTCGCAAAAGTCTCACCCGTGCTTTCGCTCTACGCAAACACTTCAAACTCACTCGGCGGCGGACCTCTTATGATCTGCGGCAATGAGGAACAGAAGGCAAAATACCTGGGCGATGTAGCCTCGGGTAAAAAGATAATGATATTCTGTCTCACGGAGCCGGGGGCCGGTTCCGACGCGGGCGGCACAATAACAACCGCGAAAGAGGACGGGGACTACTTCATCTTGAATGGCCGCAAGACCTTTGCGTCCGGCGCACCTATAGCTGACTATGCCTGCGTTCTTGCAAAGACGGATACGTCTCTCAGGGGCTCAAAAGGCATTTCCATGTTTATTGTTGATATGAAGCTTCCGGGTGTTAACTGCGGCAAGCCGGAACACAAGATGGGCATTGTCGGTTACCCGACATCCGACGTCATCTTCGAGGACGTCAGGGTCCATAAGGACGATATGGTCGGCAAGCGCGACAAGGGCTTTGGCGCCGCCATGGCGACCCTCGATGGCGGCCGTCTCGGTATAGCCGCCCAGTCTCTCGGTATAGCCGAGGGCGCATATGCCGAAGCGCTCAAGTATGCGAAAGAGCGCAAACAGTTCGGACAGCCGATTGCAAACTTCCAGGCAATCAGTTTCATGCTCGCTGACATGGCGACCGAGATTGAGGCCGCGAGAGAGCTTATCTATTCAACTGCGATAAAGAAGGACGCGGGAGATCCGGAGGCATCAAAGCTCTGCGCTATGTCCAAACTCTTCGCATCAGAGATGTGTAACAGAGTGGCATACAAGGCCGTTCAGATTCACGGCGGCTACGGCTACATCAAAGAGTACAAAGTCGAGCGTTTCTACAGAGACGCTCGTATAACCTCGCTTTACGAGGGCACATCGCAGATACAACAGCTCGTAATCGCAAATACGATTTTAAGATAGGAGGGCACATATGAAATACATAGTTTGCGTAAAACAGGTGCCCGACACTCAGGGCAAGGTTGCGGTAAAAGAGGATGGTACAATGGACCGTTCCAAGATGGCAGCCATTATAAATCCGGATGACCTCAATGCCGTTGAGGCAGCGCTTACGCTGAAGGACAGCAATCCCGATGCAAAGGTCGTCGTAGTCACAATGGGACCTCCGCCGGCTGCGGGTATGCTCCATGAGCTCCTCGCCATGGGTGCTGATGAGGCCGTTCTGGTATCCGGCCGTGAATTCGGCGGCTCGGACACATTCGCCACATCACAGATTTTAGCCGGCGCCATATCGCATATCGGCATTGAAGCAGATGATGTCATCTTCTGCGGCCGCCAGGCGATAGACGGCGATACGGCGCAGGTAGGACCGCAGATTGCCGAGAAACTCGGCATACCGCAGATCTCCTACGCCGCCGACATTGAACAAAACGGCAATACGCTTAAAGTAAAAAGAGTCCTTGAGGACGGCTATATGACCATAGAGGCTGACACACCCTGTCTTATAACCTGCATCAAGGAACTCAATAAACCGAGATATATGACGGTTTCCGGCATTCTGGAATTTGATAAGAAGCCGTACTCTGTCTTTGACTATGAAACACTCAAGGATGAGCCCCTCATAGAAGCTGACACAATCGGTCTTAAGGGCTCACCGACAAACGTATACAAGTCATTCTCACCGCCGCAGAAGGCTCCGGGCAGAATGATTGCCGCCAATGAGAGCGGCGTGAAAGAGCTGGCGCAGGAACTTGCCGCCAAGCATATCATATAAGGAGGAAAAAGAGATGTATGACTGCACTGACATAAAGTCCTTCTCAGGCGTTATGGTCTTCTGTGAGGCCCGTGAAGGCAAAATCAATACCACATCCTTCGAACTCCTTTCTGAAGGAAGAAAACTTGCCGATGACCTCGGTACGGAACTTTCCGGACTGCTTATAGGCAAAGACGTGAAAGGCCTCGCCGGACAGATCGGCGGATACGGTGCCGACAAAGTATATGTTGTCGAGTCACCGCTTCTTGAAACTTATACCACTGACGCTTATACTAAAGTCATAAGCGATGTTGTTCACGAGAAAAAGCCCGAGATACTTCTCATAGGCGCCACGAACATAGGCCGTGATCTCGGCCCGCGCTGCGCCGCAAGGCTGCACACCGGCCTCACAGCCGATGCCACGCACCTCGACATTGACACGGGCAAGTATCTGGACTTCCTTCGTGAATCCTCGACAATCGATGTCGATTCGATGAAATGGGATATGGAGGACAAGGGCCTTAAAATGACCCGTCCCGCTTTCGGCGGTCACCTTATGGCGACAATTATCTGCCCGCGTTTCCGCCCGCAGATGTCAACCGTCAGACCCGGTGTTTTGAAATGCGCCGAGTTTGATCAGGCAAAGGCTGATTCCGTGGTCATCGAGGAACTGAAGACCGACCTTTCGGATGCCGACCTTAAGACACGTGTTCTTGAGGTTGTCAAAGAGACAAAGGAGATAGTCGATCTCCTCGGCGCCGAAGTCATAGTCTCAGTCGGACAGGGTATTGCAAAGGATCCCGAAAAAGGTATCGCTCTCGCATCGGAACTCGCCGAGGTACTCGGCGGAGGAGTCGTCGGCGCATCCCGCGCCGCAGTTGACGCCGGTTTCATCTCGGGCGACCATCAGGTCGGCCAGACGGGCAAGACCGTCAGGCCGCATATATAAGTCGCCCTCGGTATCTCCGGCGCCATCCAGCATAAGGCGGGCATGCAGGACTCCGAGTATATTATCGCCGTCAACAATTCGGAGACGGCCCCGATATTTGAAGTCGCGGACTACGGTATCTGCGGAGACCTCTATACCGTTGTTCCCATGCTTATTAATGCGGTGAAAGAAGTGAAATAGATGATTACACTCCGTAACATTACAATCGATCAGGCTCTCCGTGAGGCTGTCGAAAAGTACCCGGACAACAAGGCTATTGTCTACGGTGATGAATGCTACACCTACCGGGAATTTGATGAAGCCGTCACAAGAATGGCATCCGGTCTTATCGACTGTGGTGCCAAAAAAGGCGACAGGGTAGGTGTCTGGTGCGATACATCGCCCAAGGCCATTATTGCCATGTTCGCCTGTTTCAGGGCCGGCTTTGTGCTGACAATGTTCAACACCTCACTGCTTCATCAGGAGATGATGGAGCTTATGAATGCGATCGATATCAAGCAGCTGATTATCGGTGAGGGTTACAAGAACGTGGATTTCATAAAGGAGTCCGAACTCTTTTATGACAATGTTCCCGCACTGCAGAATATTCTCTACATCGGCAACGACATGACGAGAAGAGAGTATAAGAATATTGCCAGGTACAGGGGTACGGCTGACAATCTTGTTTCGGAGTTTTCAGAGAAGGTCACTCCCGAAGATGAAGCCTGTATTCTCTTCACCAGCGGCACGACTCATACTGCAAAGCCTGTTGTGACAACCAATTACAGCAGGGTAAACAGCGCACTCTTGCAGGGAGAGGACATTAAAACCACCGAAAACGATGTTTTCTGTATTACGATGCCGATCTTCCACTGCTTCAGCCTTAATGTCAACATTATGGCACCTCTTTTTAACGGCGCATGTATCTGTATCCCGAAATCAAGGCATACGGGTGACGTAATTGAAGCGGTAGTAAAGCATAAATGTACCGTCATGAGCTCTGTACCTTCTTTCTACCACGCCCTGATAGTGAAACAGGATCTTTCAAAATTCGATATATCAAGCCTCCGTGTAGGCTTTATAGGAGGCAGCGCCTGTCCTCCCGGACTTTTCAAAGAGATTGAGGAAGCCCTGGGCTTCACGCTTCTCTCGAGTTTCGGCCAGACTGAGGCCACTGCAGGCATAACCGTTGCGGGCCTCGATGATTCCCTTGAGGAACGCGCAACGACACTGGGTCATTTCATGGATTATATTCAGTACAAATTCACCGATGAAGGTGAGATATGCATCAAGGGATACAACGTAATGAAGGGCTATTTCAACGATCCTGAGGCTACGGCAAGAGTTATCGACAGCGAGGGATGGCTTCATACCGGAGATACCGGTTATCTCAATGAGAACGGAAATCTCGTCTATACCGGCAGGTGCAAGGAGATCATCATCCGCGGCGGCGAAAACATCAGCCCGATGGAGATTGAGAAGGTCATGGCCGATGACGGAAGAATTAGAGCCGTCAAGGCAATTGGCGTACCCGACAGCCACTATGGTGAGGAGGTTGCTCTCTGTGTTGTAAAGGAGGAGGGTGCTTCAATCACCGAAAATGATATCCGTGCCATCTACAGAATGAAACTCGCGGATTTCAAGAATCCCAAGTACATCTATTTCTTCAACGAGCTTCCCGAAAATGAATTCGGAAAGGTAAACATAGAGGAACTCAGAAAAGAAACGGCATATAAGCTCGGCGATTACCGCGAATAGGCCGGAACTGACAGAGGAGATTGGTACCATGGCAATTAAAATCCGACCTTTTAAGATTAAAAGCAGCGGTGTCCGCCTGTGCGGATACAGCTTAGTGCCGAAAGACGCTGACGGGAAGCTTCCTGCTGTAATCGTAAGTCACGGTTTCGGCAGCAATATGCTCATCTCATACTCATATGCCAGGGTCTTCGTTGATATGGGCTATGCGGCCTTCTGTTACGATTTCCCGAATTCGGGAAGTAGTATCTTCTCCGGAGGCTCAGGCACCCGGATGAGCGTCATAGACAACAAGGAAGACCTGAAGAATGTTCTTGAGTATGTCCGCTCACTTGATTTTGTTGACACAGACCGCATAATACTTGCCGGCTGTTCACAGGGCGGAATGGTCACTGCGCTGACGGCACCCGAGGTTGAAGACAGGATTGAGAGAATCGTTCTTTATTACCCCGCTCTCTGTATACCTGACGATGCCCGCGCGGGCAATGTAATCGGTACGAAGATAGATCCGGATAACATACCGGATACCTTCCGCGCAATCGTTTTCAAGGTCGGAAAGAAGTATCCGCTTGATTCGATGACGCTTGACCCTTACAGGGAAATCTGCGGTTTTAAGAAACCGGTATTCATAGTCCACGGCAAGGAAGATAAGATAGTGAACATCGATTATTCCAGACGGGCCGCGGAACTTTATCCGGACTGCAGGCTTGTTGAGGTGCACGGTGATCACGGATTCATTTTGCGGGGCGGACGTGCATCAAAAAAGGCAACGAGAAAGTATCTTTCGGAAATTTAAGGGAGGAGAGAGCTTTTATGAGCAAAATAAAACAGGAAAAAATCCGCCGGCTGACACTCGCCGGAGAGAACAAGCAGCCTGACTGCGTGCCCATTACCAGTCAGATAGAGACTTTTGCCTACGGCTATGCGGGTACGACAATAGCCGAGGTTAAAAAGAATCCGATAAAGGGTGTTCAGGCTTATAAAAAGTGCTACGAGGACTTCTATTTTGACGCTTTCTTCGAGCCCATTTTCGTCCATCCGTTTGCATTTTTCGACGGACTGGGTGCTGATTCATATTTTGCATCCGATGACGGTGTAACTGCTCAGCACAAGGAAATAGCTCCCATGGAGGGCACGGAAGAGGAGTACAAAGCACTTATCAAGGACCCGACAAAGTTCTTCCTCGATGTCATAAATCCGAGAAAGTTCCCGAACTTAAACGGTGCCGAATCCGGCCAGAGAAAAGCCGTTGTCGATGCAATGAAGGGCGCAGGAAGCTTTCTTGTAGGTATGGGCGGAGGCAATATGGCACTCCCGATACTTACCGACACCCCGGGTTTCATGGGCGGTTTTATAGAGATGCCGTATGACAATATCTTTGACTTCCTTCGCGGATTCAAAGGCTCATCCATTGATATGCGCCGTCATCCGGACCTCCTTGTTGAGGCGACAGAGGCTATCTTTGAGACATACACAACTGAGTGTGAGAAAATCTACTCATTCCTGAATGCTCTCTCATCGCCGCCGAGACTCGTAAAGAACGCATACAATGTATTTGTTAAAGCGGGCGAGCCCGAGTGCTCCTCATTCCCGTGGTTCTTCAATCCCACACATGCGCCTTCTTTCATGAACCAGCAGCAGTATGAGAAATTCTACTGGCCGACATATAAGAAAACCCTTGAACTCGTAACCAAGTGGGGCGGACGCACATGTACGCTTCTCGAGGGCGAGTGGGGTCCCGAAAAGCTTGAACTCTTCAAGGATCTCAAGAAGGATTCTGTAATCCTCTATGTCGAAAATGACGATATATGCGCCGCAAAGAAGCAGGTGGGCGACTACCAGGCCATAATGGGCGGTATGCCGATATCACTTCTCAAATCCGGCACGAAGAAAGAATGCCTCGATCATACAATGAAGGTCTACGATGAATGTGCTCCGGGCGGAGGATTCATTTTCACGACCGATAAATCGCTGCTCTCGACAGATGACTGCAATCCCGAAAACCTTAAGGCCGTAAATGCTTTTGCGCATGCATACGGCAGATATTAAGAGGAGGTATGAACGATGGAGAGAAAATTTTCCGAAATAATCGCCGATCAACTTCAGGGTACCCTGAAAAAGTTTATACCTGTCTTCTGGATACCGGGAATAGGCAACAGACTTCTTGACAGACTGATGAATTCATATGCCATAAGCCTTCTCTGGAAAGGCTGGGTAATGCTGTCCCTCATGTGATATATGAAGAAGAGATACAGAGTACTCGTAAGCGACAGCTTTCAGCTGATATTCCTGGGCCTTGTCTATGCCTGGAGTATCTTCAAGAAACCGCTGGCTGCCGTTTACGGGTGGAATGATTCGCAGCTTACATGGACTTTTTCGATTTCGATGTTCATGTTCTGTATAGGCGGTTTCGCAGGTGCGCAGATATCAAAACGCGTACCTCATATGGTTATAACATGGATATGTGCCGTACTGATGGGCGGCAGTTTTGTGCTTATGAGCACTATGACCGCTCTGTGGCAGATATATGTCCTCTACGGCGTCATAATAGGCTTTTCAGTAGGCGCGGTATACAACTGTATACTTGCCACGGGAAACCGCTGGTTTCCCGACAAGGGCGGCCTTATTGCCGGACTGCTCCTCATGTTCTTCGGAGCAGGAAGCCTTGTTTTAAGCCCGCTCTCAAGCTGGCTTATGGAGTCCTTCGGAATAAAACATGCCTTTATGATTATCGGCATTGTTTTCCTTCTCGTTTTCATCATGGGCGGCTTCTTTGTTGTCGCGCCGAATGAAAAGGAGAGCGAGGAGCTGAAATCGCTCCTCGCAAAGAAAGAGGCCGCGGCAAAAACTATGCCGCCCGATTTTGAGACAAAAGAGATGCTGAAAGCACCAAGCTTCTGGCTTTATATGCTCTGGTGCATTATGGTCTCCTCAATCGGCCTCGCACTGCTCGGCCAGATTGCCACAATCTCCGGCTTTGTCGGCCTGACAACCGCGAAGGCGGCCCTGATGGTCAGTCTTTTCGCTGTCTTCAACGGTCTCGGAAGACTGTTCTTCGGAGGCTTCTATGACAGACGCGGCAGACTTATCACAATGACAATCTTCGGCATATTCTTCATTCTCGGAGGAATAGCGCTTTTCATCGGTGTTACCCGCGGCGCGGCAGTGCCGGTTATTGTTTCCTTCGTCCTTTTCGGCCTTGCGTATGGCGGTGTCACACCCACCAACGCAAACTTTGCCCGATCATACTTCGGAAATAAGAACTACGCCACCAATTTCAGCATCATTAACTTCAACCTGCTTGTTACGGTTTTTCTGGGTCAGTTTGTAGGTTCAACACTTTTTGTCAAAACAGGAAACTATACTGCGACTGCTATCGCAATATTGATCCTTTCAGTGATTTCTCTCATTCTCCAGTTTTTTATAAAACCGACCGCAAAACCGGAATAAGAAAAGGGCTCCCCGCGGAGCCCTTTTGTTTATTCTGATGTATGTACCGGCTGTTTTTCCTTGAGCAGTACGAATTTCTCTATGGGGAAGAGGACAAGCATCTGTACAAGGCCTGCGGCAAGTCCCGCAATGGTCCTCGCGAGTTTTACGAGCACGGGAATGCCTATGTTTGAGAGCCAGCCGAATACGGCGGCCTGAAGCCATGTGGAGAAGAGGATAAGGGCTACGAGAAGGAAAATATAGATGACAAAGCAGTAGGTCGGAGCGTCCGACTTGAATGTCGTCTTTTTATTCTGGATGTAGCCGTAGATGTTGGCTATGGCGTTTGAGAGGAAGAAGGGGAGAACATATCCCCATGTTACAACACCGGAAACAACGTATTTTGCGTATTCTGCAGCGCCTGATTCCTTGCTCACGTCAAAGAGGGAGTCCGGCACGAAAATATGCTGAAGGAAACCCGGGAGCGTCGCCGTTACATTGTCGAAAATGAGCGGCAGAAGATTTGCCAGAACGAGCTGGATTATCGTTACACCGAGTGAGACTACAAGGAATTTGACAATCTGCCAGAGAGTCTTTATGCCTCCGCCTTTGGCCTCGGCCTTTTCATCGATGTTTGTAATGAAATTTGCCATGGTATACCTCCGAGTAATATGTATGATTTCATTTTACTAAAATTCCGGTTGCCTTGCAACGAATATTAAACTGTGATAAAATATCTGCGTTGTTTTTTCAGCATGGAATCGAGGTAGCAAAATGAGCAGAACAACGAAAGTGAAAATATCAATCACCCTCAAGTTCATCACGTTCATCTGTGTGCTTTCCGCATTTCTGATGTATCCTGAGGGCATTCCGAGTCTTCTGATGTTCTTCACGGGACAGAGCAATTTCCTTATCGGCATTCTTCAGCTTGTCCTCGGAATTCTGCTTATCCGCAGTTTCAAGTCGGGAAAGTACGAGCTTGATACCATTCCGTATATATTGCAGCTTATCTGTACTGTTGCGATTACCGTTACCGGAATTATCTTCTGCGGAGTGCTTGCTCCCGTATTTCTCGCTTCCGGCGCACCGCTTTCGTTCATTCTCTCGCCCTATCAGATGCTCCTGCACGTAGTGGTGCCCTTGCTCTCGATAGTGGATTTTCTATGCTTTACGAGACCGCTGAATTTTACATACAAGTTCCGCGACTTTGTATGGCCGATATCCTATCCGCTCTTTTATCTGGCATTTCAGGTTATCTGCTATGTCAGGGGAATTGAGTTTTATCCCGGAGTCACTTATCCTTACTTCTTCATGAACTGGGGTTCTCCCGCAGGAGTCTGGGGCTTTTCAAAAGAGATGCCGTACTTCATGGGCGGCGGTTACTGGATAATCATCATCCTGCTTCTCGTACTCGGAATTTCATTCCTTTATCTGAGGATTGTAAATAAACACATTGTAAAATGTCGTGATAATTTAATTTAAGGAGTCTTATAAATGAACACGTATGAAATCACCATCTGCGGCCTTACACGCCATCTTCCCCTCTGTGAGGTAAACGAGCATCTCGACATAGCCGGTTTTGTTATCTTCGGCGATGTTGAAATGACAGTTAAGTGCGCTGAGGAGCTGCTTAAAAAGGCGCCTGAGTTTGATTACATAATCACGGCCGAGGCGAAGGGTATACCGCTCGGTTTTGAAATGGCGCGCCAGGCAGGCAAGCCCTATATTGTCGCCAGAAAGGCCACAAAGCTCTATATGCTCGAGCCCTTCGGTGTTGAGGTAAAATCCATCACTACAGAACGCGTGCAGCATCTCTATCTCGACAAGAGTGAGGCTGATCAGCTCAAAGGCAAACGCGTAATCGTCGTTGATGATGTAATATCAACCGGTGAGTCACTTAAGGCCGTTGAGACCCTCTGTGAAGAAGCAGGCGCAAATGTAGTCGGAAGAATGGCTATCCTTGCCGAGGGCGATGCAGCGAAACGCGACGACCTCATCTTCCTTGAGGAGCTTCCGCTGTTTTTCAAATAATATAAAAATGAAGAGCGCTTCACTTACGAAGCGCTCTTTTTTATTTTCTTCGGCAGTATTGAAACTGCGAGGAGGACGGCGAGGGAGGCGACTGAGACCGCGGCGCCGGCTGCGAGGCCCTGAGGCCTGTAGTGCAGGCTGACCGTATGGTCGCCCTGCGTCAGTTTTATGCCGAGCAGCGCACCGTCTATGCTTACGATATCGCCGTCCGGAACCTTTTTGCCGTCAACTGTGACGGTCCAGGATTTGTCGTAATTGATTGAGGTGAAGAGGAGGGAGTCGGACTTCACACTGACCTTGCCCTCAACCTTTGTGTCAGTCATATTTATGACCGTCATTCCTTGAGAAGCAAGTTTCTCATAGCCCTCTTTGAAAACGTCTTCGTTGAGGCCGTAGGTGTATACATCGACATAGCCTGATGTGCCTTCTTCAATCGGAATGTCAATATAGAGCAGTTCGCCCGCCTTGTGTACGCCGAGGTCGAAGATGTAAGGCTCATCGATTGTCTGTGACTTCAGCCAGGTGCTGTCCTCGTTCCTCATGGTAACGGTTTTTACATTTTCCGATTTTACGAAGATATAGAGGTTCTGTTCCTTCTCGGGAATCAGCTCGAGAGTGAAGGATGCGCCCTGGTCGTCATTGGTCTTGTAGAAGACGAGATTGCCTGTTGAAAGGTCGGAGAATTCATCGATATTGTAGTAAATACAGTCGACAATCGGAACGGGCTCAAACACGCCCTCGAGACCTGTCGCGTCCTTCCAGAAATTGCTCTGGTTTATGAAGGGATCGGTGTTTCCGCTGCCCCATTCGGAGACTGCGGAAGGTACTGCAAAGCCTATGGGCAGGCAGTATTTATTCTCATAAGCCGTGAACTTGTCAACCGTGCGAATCTCTTTGTAGAAGCGGTCTGAAAGGTCAATTGCGGGTGTGTTGTTCACCAGGTATTTCAGCGAGAACATCGCGTTGTAGACCGGAGTCTGGGGATTATAAGTATAGCTGTTGATGTAGTTTCCGAACATGCCGAGATTCTGCTGAAGATTTGCGGATTTCTCGTAGGCCATTGAGGAGAAGACCGAGAGACCATTGTATCCGTACCAGGAATCATCCATACGGGCTCGTAGAGAGGTGAGCTCCATACGGTAGAAGTTGTTCTCTTCCCTCTTGTCGAGATCGGATTTCAGTTTGCGGAAATCGGTGTAGTCACCGGCATAGTTTGTCTTGGGCTGGTCAATGTCGTAATTGTCGGTATTTGCAATGGCAATTTCCGCGAACATGACGCAGAATACGAGAGCCGCCATGGCTCCTGCGGAGAAGCGCGAATTGCGCATGAGATAAAGAACTACGGTATATACGATTACGAAGACGAGACTGATTATAACCGTATCGGTTCCCACGTTCTTTGAACCGATTTTCTCAACGACAATGATGAAGAGAGCAAAACCGACTCCGACATTGAGGATCTCGCGTCCGGAGAGTTCCTTGATTTTGAAAATGGCCCTTGCGGCTATGGTTATAAGAAGGAATGAATAGCAGTAGGACCAGCGGTACGGCAGGTCGTTCGGGAAGTGGAA
Source organism: Clostridia bacterium (assembly GCA_017451425.1). Taxonomy (GTDB): domain Bacteria; phylum Bacillota; class Clostridia; order Oscillospirales; family Acutalibacteraceae; genus UBA1227. Next base: position 83,697 of record JAFSPP010000011.1, read on the forward strand.
CGCATGCCAGATGTTGTTGAGCCAGTTTATGTCAAATGAGAGCGCGAGTATAAGGAGCAATACAAATTTTGAGACCTTTTCGCGCAGCGGAATTGAACGGATATACAGAAACAGGATTGCCAGCATGACCGTTGCAATACCGCAGTAGATATTCGGCAGGACATCGTCGCCGCTGCTGCGGATTGTCGGTTCAAGAGCGGCAAAGTGCTGGCTCAGGAAGTCAAAAGCATTGAAGTAGAGCTTAAACTCCTTCGGAAAACTGTCGGATGTGGCCGAGCAGGTCTTCAGACAGTAGAATGTCGGAAGCAGTGATACTGCTGCGAGGCCGCCCGAGATAAGTGAGAAACCGATGAGTCTGCCGAAGTTTTTGAGAGTGCTGAGCGAGGCCTTCTGCGTGGCTGCTATGAACATAATCGAATAGAGGATTATGAAGATGCATACCATGTATGCCATATAGTATGAGGCGAACATCAGAAGGGCCAGTGAAATGACGTAGAACAGGCCTTTCTCGCCTGTGAGAATCTTCTCCAGTCCGAGGATGATAATGGGGAGAAGGACCATTCCGTCAAGCCACATGAAGTTCCAGTAATAAGCTACGAAATAGCCTGAAAAAGCATAGAGAATACCCAGCCCGGCAGTCAGGAAATCCGATTTGCCGAACTGAGGAGATTTTTTCAGATAATATGTCATTGCTCCTGCGGACAGGGCTGCCTTGAGTGAGATTATGAAAGCAATACACTCTGTTGTGTTCTTATGTCCGAACAGGAGTATGAGATAAGAGAGGGGACTTGCCAGATAATTTGCGTAATTGCCGAGGAAACTGCCTCCGCCGCCGGATGTCCAGGAGTAGAGAAGACTCTGTCCGTGGACCACTCTGTCATAGAGTTCGGCGAGTAACGGACCGTACTGATGATACATGTCCATTCGCAGGATGGTAATGTCGCCGAAAGGCACCATGTCGTAGCAGAATGCTATGAGAAGCATTATGCCCAGCGAGGTGCCGAAAGAGAGCAGTATAAATCGCCAATCAAAGGCAAATTTTTTAAGTTTTTCCTTCAAATCACATACCTGCCTTTAAGTCTTGCGAAAGAAAGTATAACAAATTTTTATATATTGTACAATAAATTTAAAAGTTGTATAATTGGTAAGTACGATTGCATAAATATTCAAGGAGGACAAAATTGTGGCAGAAAACAACTACAAAGGCGGTCTTGTTATTTCTGAGGACGTCATAGCATCTATTGCCATCAATGCCGCAAAGGACGTGGACGGTGTCGCGGGCCTCGGTGTGAGACCGAAGGACCTCTACACATCTTTCAAGGTCAATGCCGACAATATCAGACATGTAAAAGTCGATATAACGGACAATGACATCAAGCTCCACATCTATCTCATCCTGTCCGCTTCCGCTAAAATCCAGGAAGTGGCAGATGCTGTACAGAAAGCGGTCAAGGCCGCAGTACAGAATATGACCGGACGTGTGGTAACCAAGGTGGATGTCACCATTTCCGGCATTGAATCAAACAGCGGAGTTGACACTTCGGCCGAACCTTCAGAACTTTAAACGGCTTATCAAACCCTTCGCGGTCATGCCGTGGAGGGTATTTTTTGAGGTGTATCTATGACAAGAAGTCAGGAGAGAGAGCAGGCTTTCACTCTGGTATTCGAAAAAGGTTTCAACACGGATCTCTCCATTGATGAAATCTACGATATGGCAGTCGAGTCCGAATTCATGAAGCCCTCTGCTTTTACCGAGAGGCTCGCTAAACTCACTGCTGAGAATACGGACGCAATAGATGAGAAGATTAAGGAATTCTCCGTGGGCTGGACCCTTGACAGAATTACAAAGGTCTCGCTCTCAATTCTCAGAATTGCGGTCTGTGAAATGCTCTATATGGACGATGTCCCTGTCGGAGTCTCTATAAATGAGGCCGTTGAACTGGCAAAGAACTATGCAACCAACGAGGACGGACAGTTCATAAACGGTGTCCTCGGCAGCATTGCGAGGGACCTGGAGAAGAAATGAGCCTGTTTCTCGGAATTGACACGAGCAACTACACAACTTCCGTTGCTCTTTATGACGCGACTGAAAAAAAGGTAATACAATCACGCAGACTTCTGCCTGTGAAGGAAGGGGAGCGCGGCATACGTCAGTCCGACGCCGTCTTTCATCATACGCAGCAGCTGCGCGAGCTTCTTCCGAAACTGCTCGCTGAAAACGGCAGCGTTTCAGCTGTGGCTGTTTCGGTCTCTCCCAGGCGCGCAGAGGGCTCGTATATGCCCTGCTTTACCGTCGGACATACCGTTGCCGCCTCTGTCGCTGCGGCGCTCTCGGTGCCGCTCTATGAGGTCTCACACCAGGAGGGACATATTGCCGCGGCTCTTTTCGGCGCCGGCAGGACCGATCTGCTTGGCCGGGACTGCTTTGCGTTCCATGTCTCAGGAGGCACCACCGAGTCCCTTCGTGTCAGACAGGAGGGAGACAATCCCGTATCCGCGACACTCATCGGTTCTTCAACCGATCTTAAAGCCGGACAGGCCATAGACCGCGTAGGTCTTATGCTCGGTCTAAGATTTCCCTGCGGACCGGAACTTGAAAAGCTTGCGCGTGAGTCCGCGAAAACCAAAAAGGACTTTCCTGAACTTAAAGTCTCAATGAACGGAGCGGACTGCAGTCTGTCCGGAATAGAGAATAAGTGCAGGGACATGCAAAACAGAGGAGAACCCGCATGTGACATTGCCATGTTCTGTCTCTGCAGCATTGAGAAAGCCGTAGAAGGCATGCTGAAGGCACTGCCCGATGAGAAACTGCCTGTAGTATTCTCGGGAGGCGTCATGTCCGACATGATCCTTCAGGAACAGCTGGGACAATTCTGTCTGAGCACGGGCAGGGAAGCAGTGTTTACAAAACCAGAATTCTCAAGCGATAACGCGGCCGGTGTCGCGATACTCGCTTCGATTTACGGAGAAAGCAATGATTAATGTGACACCGGAGGTATACTCCGTTGCACAACTCAACAACTATATCAAAGCCCTCTTTGAGCAGGACATACCTCTGACCTGCGTCGCTGTTGAGGGCGAGATTTCCAATTTCAAGAATCATACTTCCGGTCACTGGTACATGACACTGAAGGATGACACATCCGCCATCCGCGCCGTGATGTTCAGGGGCCAGAATGCACACATAAAATTCATACCGGAAAACGGTATGAAGATACTTGCCGTCGGACGCGTGTCGGTTTACGAGCGCGACGGCACATATCAGATCTATATCAATGACATGATGCCCGAGGGCGCCGGAGCGCTGAGTATAGCCTTTGAACAGCTCCGCGTAAAACTTGAGAAAGAGGGACTCTTTTCTGATGAGCACAAGAAGCCCATTCCGAAGTACCCAAAAGCCGTCGGTGTCGTAACCGCAGAGACAGGTGCGGCTTTCCAGGATATCTGCAAGGTCCTGAAAAGACGCTGGCCGGCAGTGAAAGTGGTTTTATCCCCGGCCCTGGTCCAGGGTTCGGACGCGCCGCCTTCAATTGTCAGCGCCATTGAGGCGCTTGACAGGTCGGGTCTCTGTGATGTCATGATTGTGGGACGCGGCGGCGGTTCCGTTGAAGACCTCTGGTGCTTCAATGATGAGAGCGTCGCACGTGCGATTTACGCCTGTAAGACACCTGTTATTTCCGGTGTGGGCCATGAGCCCGACATAACCATTGCGGACTATGTAGCTGACAGACGCGCTCCCACACCTTCCGCTGCGGCTGAACTTGCCGTGCCGGACGGCACTGCAGAACTTGAACGTCTCCGCAGCCTGTCCGCGCGTATGGGTCAGCTTGTCGGGAATAAGGTTCAAACATACAGACTCAGTCTGAACGCCCTTACATCGCGCAATGTCATGCAGAGTCCTCTTGCACTCGTGAATGAGCGCAGACTTCTGGTTGACTCATATACCGACCGCATTTCGGCTTCGGCCGGGAGAAAGGTGGCGGATGAGAGAAATCGATTCCTTGTCCTCACCGGCAAACTTGACGCATTCTCACCGCTCAAGGTGCTCTCCAGAGGTTACAGCATAACAGAGGGCCCCGGCGGTGTGGTTAAATCGGTATCCGATGTCTCCGCGGGAGACAGACTTACTATAAAACTGAGCGACGGCGCCATAGGCGCGGAGGTAGTTTAATGGAAGAACTCAGCTATGAACAGCAGATGAAAAGGCTTGAGGAGATTGTCGCAAAACTCGAGGACGGATCTCTCGGACTCGATGAATCACTCAAGCTGTTTGAAGAAGGTACCAAACTTGCTGCTGAGTGCAACAAGGTTTTGAATAATGCCGAGCAGAAGATAATCAAGCTCTCGGGGGAAGAGGAATAATAATGGGAAGCGAATTACTTTCGGCACCAGCATTTAAGCACTATACCTCACTTGTTAACCTTGTAAACGCCACTCTCGGTGACTACCTCAGCATCAACAACATGCCTTACCAGGTGGTTGCCGACGCAATGCAGTACAGCGTGGAAATCGGCGGAAAACGCGTCAGACCGCTCCTTGTACTGGAGTTCTGCCGTATCTGCGGCGGAAATATCTCGGACGCACTGCCTTTTGCCTGTGCTCTTGAACTCATTCATACATATTCACTGGTTCACGACGACCTGCCGGCTATGGACAATGACTCCTTCCGCCGCGGCAAGGAATCAACCTGGAAGAAATACGGGGAGGCTTACGGCATCCTTACGGGTGACGCTCTTTTAACCTATGCTTTCCAGATTGCTTCCGATGCAGGTGTGTCTGACCATACAACCACCATCGCCACCAGATGTCTTGCAAACTATGCAGGCATCTTCGGAATGATAGGCGGCCAGACTCTTGACCTTCAGAACGAGATGTCCGAGGATATCACGCTTGAAGATCTCAAAGAGACCCACAGACTTAAAACCGGCGCTCTTATCAGATGCGCCTGTGAACTCGGCTGTGCGGCGGCAGACGCTTCTTCCGAACAGTTTGAAGCCTCCAAGAAGTACGCGGAAAACCTCGGCCTCGCTTTCCAGATCACCGATGACATACTTGATGTCACCGGAAATCCCGAGGTCCTCGGCAAGGAAGTGGGACAGGATGCCGCAAACGGCAAGGTCACTTATGTCACCCTGCTCGGAGTGGAAGAAGCCGAAAAGCTCGCCGCCGAGTATACTCAGAATGCTCTTGACGCCCTTGATGCCTTCGACGATGTCGAATACCTGAGAGAGGCGACAAAATATCTTCTCAACAGAGAGAATTAGGAGAGTCCAATGGTTATCAGATATCTGGATAAGGTCTCAGATGACAAAAAGGAACTGAAAAAACTTTCGTACAGGGAACTCAATGTTCTGGCTGACGAAATCCGCCGTACGCTGGTGGACACCGTCTCAAAGACGGGCGGACACCTCGCGTCCAATCTCGGTGTGGTAGAACTGACTATTGCAATGCACAGGTGTTTTGATACACCTAAAGACAATTTTGTATTTGATGTAGGCCATCAGGTGTATACTCATAAGCTCCTGACAGGCCGTTATAAGGAGTTTTCAACCCTTCGCCAGGACGGAGGCCTCTCAGGCTTCCCGAGCCCGGAGGAGTCTCCCCACGACACTTTTGCCGCGGGTCATTCCGGAGCGTCCGTCTCGGCAGCGTACGGACTTGTCGAGGCAAAGAACCTCAAAGGCGACGACTCGTATACCGTAGTCGTAATAGGAGATGGTTCTTTCACCGGCGGCCTGGTCTATGAAGGACTGAACAATGCAGGCCGTAAAAAGGGAAAACTCATCGTTATCTTAAATGACAATGAGATGTCGATATCTTCACCGGTAGGTTCCCTTGCAAAGTACCTTACGACATTCAGAACAAACAAGGTCTATTACAAGGTGCGCAACACTGCTATAGATGTCCTGGAAGTCATCCCCGGCGGTGCGGGAATATCTTCGAGACTCGCGATGGCCAAGAAGATTGTCAAGGACTACATCTACCAGAACAACAATTTCTTCGAAGATCTCGGATTCCAGTATATGGGTCCGGTCGACGGACATAACATAAAGGCACTCTGCCGTGCTCTTGAAGGTGCAAAGGAATTTGATGATAAGCCGGTTCTGCTTCACGTCCGTACTGTCAAGGGCATGGGATATCAGCCCGCAGAACTTGATCCTTCGCAGTTCCACGGTATATCGAGGTTCAATGTCCTTACGGGCGAGCCTCTCTCGGTGCCCGGCAAGAAGAACTATTCCGATACCTTCGGTGAACTCCTTTGCGAACTTGCTGCAGAGGACAGGAGAATCTGCGCAATAACCGCTGCAATGGCTCTCGGTACCGGTCTTGAAGACTTTGCCAAGAGATTCCCGGACAGGTTCTTCGATGTCGGCATTGCCGAAGAGCATGCCGCCACATTCTCGGGCGGTCTGGCCAAAGGCGGAATGATTCCGGTATTTGCCGTATATTCCACATTCCTGCAGCGAGCCTATGACGAACTGGTCCACGATGTTTCAATGCAGAGCCAGAAGGTTATTCTGGCAGTTGACCGCGCGGGCTTCGTAGGCGAGGACGGCAGGAGCCATCAGGGCCTGCTCGATGTCGCATTCCTGAAAACCATTCCCGGCTCAATGATATACAGTCCGAGCTCCTATGATGAACTCTCGCTTCATCTTCGCAGGGCCGTTGAAAGCGGCGGAAAGGTCGTCGCGGTTCGTTACCCGCGCGGCTACGAGGGATATCTGCCTGAAAACTATGTTGCTTCTGATGAGAATGTATCTTTCTTCGGAAAAGAGGGCTCATCTGTGGCAATAGTCACATACGGCAGCCTGTTCTCAAACGCCTGTCTCGCCATGGAAGCTCTCGAAAAGCAGGGCGTTGATGTCAGGATAATCAAACTCAACAGGGTATGGCCGATTGATGAAGCCGCTGTCAGAGAGGCGACAAAGTCAGGCACCGTCCTGTTCTTTGAAGAGGGCATAAAGGCCGGCGGAGCCGGAGAGGCTTTCGCCTCCATGCTGCTTGACGCGAAGTACGGCGGTGATTACAGCCATATTGCAATAGACAACACTTTCGTACATCACGCAGCCATAAAGGCTCTTGAAGAGGAATTCGATCTCTCGCCTGAAAAGATGGCGGAAGAGGTGCTGAGGAGAGTTAAGAATTGAGCGAAAAGATAAGGCTTGATGTCGCTGTCTTTGAGCAGGGCCATATGGAGAGCCGTGAGAAGGCACGTGCCCTGATAATGGCCGGACAGGTTTATGTCAACGGTCAGAAGGAGACAAAGGCAGGCGCTCAGGTTAAACCTTACGATTCAATAGAGGTCCGCGGCAGCAAGATGCCTTATGTCAGCCGCGGCGGCTATAAGCTTGAAAAGGCCATGAAGGTTTTTCCCATCGATCTTTCCGGAAAGACCTGTATGGATATCGGTGCCTCAACCGGAGGTTTCACCGACTGTATGCTGCAAAACGGCGCTGTCAGGGTCTATGCCATCGATGTCGGCTACGGACAGCTTGCCTGGAAACTGCGCTCCGATGACCGCGTGGTTAATCTTGAGCGCACAAACTTCAGGAACTGTACAAGAGCGGAAGTGCCTGATGAGATAGATTTTGCCTCGGTGGATGTATCCTTCATCTCACTTAAAATCATTCTTCCTGTCATGAGGGAACTGCTCCGCGACGGCGGACAGGCGGTATGCCTTATAAAACCTCAGTTTGAGGCCGGCCGTGAAAAGGTCGGAAAGAAGGGCGTTGTCAGGGAACTCTCCACTCATGAAGAGGTCCTGACATCAATTACCGGATTTGCCGTGGAGGCAGGCTTCTCGCTCAAAGGCCTCGACTTTTCACCTATAAAGGGGCCGGAGGGCAATATTGAATACCTCATGTTCATCGAAAAAACCGATGAACCGAAAAATGAACTTGATTTTACCGCGGCTCAGCTTGCCGCCAAATCCCACGAAGTACTGAACACGGAGGGAGAAAAATGAAGATAGCGCTCCTGCCCAATATCACAAGGGAGAAGGCAAAAGACATAACTCTCGAAATCTGTTCCTGGCTTGACAGGTACGGTGCCGAGTACGCATGCCTTTCCGATATATTTGAGGAGTTTAAGACCGTGGCGAATATGAAACCCATGGCCTTTTCCGAACTTCTTCCCTGGTGCGATGTAGTCATCTGCGTAGGCGGAGACGGTTCCGTGCTCAATGCGGGCAAGCAGACCGTTGACTATAAAAAACCGATTCTTGCCATCAATGCCGGACGTCTTGCCTTTATGGCCGGTCTTGAGAGCAATGAACTTGAGCTTCTGAAGAAACTCATTGACGGTGAGTATACGATTGACCGCCGGATGCTCATTGATGTCAGGGTGACGCGCAACGGTAAAGTGATTGCAGAGGAGAACTGTATCAACGATGTTGTTCTCGCACGCGGCACACATATGAAAATCACCGATATCGACGTTGATTGTGACGGTAAGCGTTCCAACACCTACAGGGCTGACGGAGTAATCGTCGCCACACCTACCGGCTCTTCGGCTTACTCGCTCTCCGCGGGAGGCCCGATTATCAACCCGTCCATGGAGGCGATAGTCGTAACGCCGATCTGTCCTCAGTCGCTGTTTGCGCGTTCCACCGTTTTCAGCGCCGAGAACAAGATAGACATCTACTGTGATGAAAACTCTTCAAACACGGATCTTTATCTTTCGTTTGACGGAAGCACTGCGGTTTCCGTGGACAAAAACGACAGAATTGAGATATGTAAGTCTGAAAAGACTGCAGAATTCATAAGAATAAAGAACGAAGCGTTCTTTGAGATACTGAACAACAAGCTTGCGGGAAAGTAAGGGGAAAGAAATGAATATCAGAAAACAGAGACAGGAGACAATTCTCGAACTCATCAAGAGTGAACCGATAAGCACACAGGATGAGCTCATAGCCAAACTGCGTAAAAGGAGTTTTGAGGTGACCCAGGCCACCATATCCAGGGACATAAAGGAGCTCAAACTCGTAAAGCGCATAGGCCCCAGCGGCAAATCAGTCTATACCGTGGGTGATACCTCATCATCGAGACTCTCTCCGAAATATAACGCAATATTCACCGAGTCGCTCGTGAGCGTTGACTACGCTTTTAATACCTGTGTCGTTAAAACACACACGGGTATGGCAAATGCGGCCTGCGCCGCACTTGATGCCTCGGACAATCCCGCTGTTGTCGGCACCATTGCCGGTGACGACACCATCTTTGTTCTCTGCCGCACGGAAAACGATGCGCAGGAACTCTGTGAAAGAATTAAAGGAGCTTTATAAACCCAATGCTTTCAGACCTTCGGATTGAAAACATAGCCGTCATTGAATCTGCCGCCATATCTTTCGGCGACGGACTCAATGTCATGAGCGGTGAGACTGGCGCAGGTAAGTCAATTATCATCGACGCGCTCTCCGCCGTGCTCGGCGAACGCACGTCGAAGGAACTTATCCGTACCGGCGCCGAAAAAGCGCAGGTCACCGCTCTCTTCAGCAACTGCGAAGCCAATGTTTCCAGGGTCCTTGATTCCCTTGATGTTCCGCAAAATGATGATAAATCCCTGCTCGTCTCGAGGACTATCTCCTTTGACGGCAGAAACTCCTGCAAAATAAACGGCTGTCCCGTGACCGTGACCATGCTGAAGACTCTCGGAAAAGAGCTCATAAGCATACACGGACAGCATGACAGCCAGAATCTTTTAAACCCCGAGTGTCACTACAAGTATCTTGACGCGCTCGGAGACAACGAAAAACTGTATCTTCAATACCTTGACAGATATACCGCATATTCCGAGCTCTACCGGAAGTTTAAGGCTCTCTCTCAGAATGAGGAGGAGAAACAGAAGCGTATAGAGTTCCTGCGGTTTGAAATTAATGAAATCGAGAACGCCGGTGTGCGCGTCGGTGAGTACGATGAACTCTGCGACAGGCGAGACCTTTACCGCAACTCGGAAAAGGTCATAGGAGGCCTCAGGGACGCTTTGGCGCTGCTCTCGGATTCCGACGAGTCTGACGGCATTGTAAATGCCATGTTTGAAGCCTCAAAGTCGGTTGAAAAGTCAGCGGCCCACTATGAACCGGCCTCGAAACTCGCTTCCTCTCTGCTCGATATCACGTATGCGCTTGAAGAGAAGAAGAATGAGATAGAGCAGACAATATACGACTGTGAATTTGATCCCGCAAAACTCGCTGAGACGGAGGAGAGAATCAGTTTTCTCTTCAGGCTCAAGGAAAAGTACGGCGAGACTGAATCCGATATACTGGAGTATCTTGAAAAATCGAAGGATGAACTTGAGACTCTTCAGAATATGAATATCAGCAAGGATGAGATAGAGGCGCAGCTTGAAAAGGACAAAGAGGTTCTTCTGGACCTCGCTGAGCGTCTTACCTCAGCCAGAAAGCATGCGGCATCGGAATTTGAAGTCCGCGTAAAACACGAACTCTCTTTCCTCGACATGCCGAATGTTGAAATCAGCACAAGCTTTGAGCGCTGCAAGCTCAACCCCACAGGTGCGGATGTGATTGAGTTTCTCATTTCGCCGAACCCGGGCGAGGCGCTCAAACCACTGGCAAAGATAGCCTCGGGCGGTGAACTCTCGAGAATCATGCTGGCAATACAGAATGTCCTCTCAAGCAGGGACAATGTCGGCACAATGATTTTTGATGAGATAGATACCGGCGTCTCCGGCAGTGCCGCCGAAAAGATTGCCAGGTCTTTGAAGAATGTTTCAAAGAAATGCCAGGTTATCTGCGTGACGCACAGTGCTCAGGTTGCATCATATGCCGATGAGCATTTCCTCATCACCAAAGAGGTTAAAAATGAAAAGACATATACCCGTGTGGATGCGCTTGACCGCGAAGGCCGGATAGGCGAGGTTGCCCGCATTATCGGCGGTGTGAATGTCACTGAATTACAATTAAAGAGCGCTGAAGAGATGATAGACAGCGCATCAGCATAAGGAGAAATTTATGGGAATTTATGAAGAATTGGTCGCCAGAGGTCTTATAGCCCAGGTGACCAATGAAGAAGAAATACGCAATATGATAAATGCCGGTAAAGCGAAGTTTTACATCGGCTTTGACTGTACTGCGGACAGCCTTACCGCAGGTCATTTTATGGCTCTCACGCTCATGAAGCGTCTTCAGCAGGCGGGTAACCAGCCTGTTGCACTCATAGGCGGAGGTACAACCATGATAGGCGACCCTTCAGGCCGTACCGATATGCGTAAGATGCTGACAAAAGAGGACATCGACCATAACGCAGAGTGCTTTAAGCGCCAGATGGAGCGTTTCATAGAATTCGGTGAGGGCAAGGCGATAATGGTCAACAATGCCGACTGGCTCCTGAACCTCAATTATGTTGAACTTCTGCGTGAAGTCGGACCCTGTTTCTCAGTCAATAACATGCTGAGAGCTGAATGCTACAAACAGCGTATGGAGAAGGGCCTTTCCTTCCTTGAATTCAACTACATGATCATGCAGTCATACGACTTCTACTATCTCTTTAAAAACTACGGCTGCAACATGCAGTTCGGCGGAGATGACCAGTGGTCCAATATGCTCGGCGGTACCGAACTCATCAGAAAGAAACTCGGAAAAGACGCCCATGCCATGACCATCACTCTTCTTACCGACTCACAGGGCAAGAAGATGGGCAAGACTGCGGGCAATGCCGTATGGCTTGACGCAAACAAGACTTCTCCTTATGACTTCTATCAGTACTGGCGCAATGTTGAGGACAGCGATGTAATGAAATGCATCCGCATGCTCACATTCCTTCCTCTCGAGCAGATCGACGAGATGGACAAATGGGAGGGAGCACAGCTCAACGAAGCCAAGGAAATTCTCGCATACGAGCTTACAAATATGGTTCACGGCAAGGAGGAGGCCGATAAGGCACAGGCTACGGCCCGCGCTCTCTTCTCCGGAGCCGGCGATATGGAGAACATGCCGTCGACAAAACTCGATCCGGCTGACCTTACGGACGGCAGAATAGGCATTCTGACGCTCCTTGTAAAAGCCGGTCTCGCGCCGTCGAACGGCGAGGCTCGCCGCCTCGTACAGCAGGGCGGCATCTCCGTTGACGATGTAAAAATCACCAATCCGCAGACCTCATATGACTCTGCGGCTCTCGGCAACGGAATCGTAGTTAAGAAAGGAAAGAAAGTTTTCCACAAGATAACTTTGTAAGACGATATGAAGAAGTTTGCTTTTTCGCTCCTGCTTGCGCTTTTGTTCTGCGCGCTCTTTGCCGTGCCCGCATTTGCGGCTGACTTCACGGCAACGGTAAACGGCGCTGCCAACACAAAGCTTGCTTCAAATACATCGTTCATCTACAGAACCGATGTCAAGGCGGGCTCAACCATCGAAATCAAGTCTCAGACTGAGATTGACTCAATTTATGTGGTATGGTACAAAGTTCCGGGAGAGTGGACCTTAAACGGAACGCAGACAATAAATGACGGTTTCCTGCAGGAACTCGTAAAACTTGATCAGCCGTCCGCGACTGTTACAATGAATGTCAAAGATGCCTCAGGCATCTGCTATATCAGGGCCTTCGGCAAAGATGAAACTATTCCCGACAATATCATAAAGTGGGAAGCTCCGAAGGAGAAAGTCGATGTAATGGTCTTCTCTACGCATGCCGATGACGAGACCCTTTTCCTCGGCGGTGCGATGGCAGATATTATTGCTCACTATCCGGATGCCTCAATACAGCTTGTCTATATGACAAACCATATAGGTTTGGAGCCGTTTCGTGAGAACGAGAGACTTGAAGCTCTTAAAGTGTATGGCATAAAGACATACCCGATTGTCGGTTTTACTGCTGATGCATATGCCATGGACACTCTTGAGGCCGGTCTTAAGGTCTGTGACTATGACAAAATTCTTGCTGATTTTGTCGATATCATCAATAAGTACAAGCCTCAGGTAATTATCACTCAGGATTTCAAAGGCGAGTACGGACATGCCCAGCACATTGTCATGACGAAGGCTGTCACTGAAGCAGTTGAAAAATGTGCCGCTGACGGCACCTGGGATGTTCCTAAGACCTATGTCCATCTCTACAAAGACAGCGGAGCAATTGAACTCGATCTCCGTCAGCCTCTTGAAGCCTACGGCGGAAAGACAGCTCTTGATATTGCAAAGGAAGCTTACCTTAAACATGAGTCTCAGCAGCGCTGGTGGTTCTATGTCTCAGACGACTACAAGTACAGCTGTGATGAATTCGGCCTCTGGAGAACTACGGTTCCTGCTGATACCGGCAAGGACATGATGGAAAACATCAAGACCTATGCCGTGCAGGAGAAGGAGGAGGCTGAGCGCAAGGCAGCTGAAGAGGCTGCCAAAAAGGACGAAAAAGTCCCTTCGAAGGACAAAGCACGTCCCACAACGGGCGTTTCGGCCACGCCCTTCATAATTATCGGCTCGGTTTTCGGTGTGCTTCTGCTCATATTCCTTTATCTCGTCGCGACGGCTAAAAAACGCTCGCAGAGAAGGGCAAGGAAGCGTGCTGCCGAGCGCAGGGCCGCAAATACAAGGCAACGCTATCAGCCGAAACACGGTAACAGAAAGAATTGACATTACATCAATTTTTTTAGATAATAGGAAAGATGAATAAAAATGGAGGTAAATACCATGAAAAAATTCGTATGCACAGTCTGCGGTTATATCTACGAAGGCGATACCCCTCCGGCAGAATGCCCGGTTTGCCACGTAGGCGCTGACAAATTCAAGGAAGTAGTAGGCGAGATGAAACTCGCTGCTGAACACGAGTACGGCATCTATGCCAAGACTGTAAAGAACAACCCCGACATCTCTGAAGAGGATAAGAAATATATCTTCGATCAGCTCATGGCCAACTTCAAGGGCGAGTGCTCTGAAGTAGGCATGTATCTCTGCATGGCCCGTATAGCTCACAGAGAGGGCTATCCCGAAGTAGGTCTCTACTGGGAAAAGGCAGCCTTTGAAGAGGCTGAGCATGCAGCTAAGTTCGCAGAGCTCCTCGGTGAGGACCTTGAGCCCAACATGAAGGCTACCACAAAGGACAACCTCGCATGGAGAGTTGACTGTGAATACGGTGCCACACAGGGCAAGTTCGACCTTGCTTCCTGCGCAAAGAAGAATGGTCTTGATGCCATTCATGACACAGTTCATGAGATGGCCCGCGACGAAGCCCGCCACGGCAAGGCACTTGAAGGTCTTCTTAAGAGATATTTCAACTAAATCACGAAGGAGGTTCTGCAATGCTCAATATTGACGGAAATTTCCAGAAAGACAGCGCTGTCCTGAAACTTGAAGGACGCCTCGACACTGTTACGGCTCCGGAGCTCGAATCCAAACTCAGGACCGCTTTACCTGATCTCAAGTCACTTGTATTTGACTTTGAGAAGCTGGACTACATCTCATCCGCCGGCCTCAGAGTTCTTCTCTCAGCTCAGAAGACAATGAACGTTCAGGGCGAGATGAAGGTCATCAATGTCAATCAGGCAATAATGGATATCTTTGAAATCACCGGTTTCCTTGACATCCTGACTGTTGAACCTGCAGAGACAGCTGAGTAAACAAAAAGCGGTGTAACCGATTCGGTTACACCGCTTATTTTTTTCTCTTATTTAAGTTCGCGGAGGAACTTGATGTTCTTGTCGTTTATCATCGTAAACTGGTTGGAATTGTTCTTTCCGGCACGTTTTGCAATACTGTCGTCAACGGTGAACATGGAGTTACACTCGGGACAGATTGCGAAAAGATCAATATTCAGGTTGACAAGCGAAACATTGAAAACTCCGAGGCCGTTTGTTGCTTTCAGAAGTTTCATATATACATCTTTGCCGCAGCGGGGGCATTTGATGGATTCGGTAAGGCCGAATTCCTGTATTTTATCAGCAGAAATATGCATAGTTGTTCTCCCTAAAAAAATTATATATATATTTTATCTGTAATTGCGTGCCGTGTCAACTTGTGCTATAATCATTTACAAATTTCTGTAATTTTTTTATCAGGAGATAATAGATATGATTCTGGCAAAAGTTTTTGCTGTAATTATTTTCCTTGTGATGTTTTTCTTTATAGTCACGGAAAAGTTCGAAAGACATTTAACTACGCTGGTCGCCGGTGCGGCAACAATTATTGTTGTTTTCCTTGCATGTATGCATTCCTTTGACGCCGTCTGGCGTTCAATTAATGTTAAGAGCCTTTTCACGCTCGGTTTCTGGTACGGCGGCGGCGAGTCCGCCAGCGGCATTAACTGGGCGACAATAATCTTTATCGCAGGCATGACCGTAATGGTTGAGGGCATGGGCCACGCCGGCTTCTTCAGCTGGCTCTGCCTGAAAATCGCAAAGCTTGTCAAATACCGCACTGTACCGCTTCTCATATGTTTTATGATCATGTCATCATTCCTTGCCATGTTCATAGACAGCATCACTGTCATTATGTTCCTGGCATCCGTCACAATAACACTTGCGGCAACGCTGAAGTTTGACCCGGTTCCGATTATTCTCGCTGAAATCTTCTGTGCAAACCTCGGCGGCAGTGCGACGATGTGCGGTGACCCGCCGAACATAATCATCGGCACGGCTCTCGGCTATTCATTCTTTGACTTCCTCGACAATACAGGTCTCATAGCCGGCGTCTCACTCATTGTTATTATCTTCTATTTCTTCTTTACGATGAGAAAGCCTCTTCTCGAATCCGAGAAGGACAGGCCGGACGACATAGTTTATCCGAACCCGTCAGACAGTATAACAAACAAAGGCGGCTTTATCGGCGCCATCGTTGTTTTCCTGATAGTAGTTGTTCTTCTCGTAACTCACTCGATGACAGAACTGTCCGTTGCGACAATAGGTGTCATCGCCACAATACTTACAATCATCTCTACGATTATTGCCTATGACTTCAAAACCCTGGGTGAAGTCTTCAAAAAGGTTGACTATAAGACGCTTCTTTTCTTTGTGGGTCTCTTCGTTGTTGTTTCAGGACTTGAGGAGACAGGCTGCCTTGAGGTTGTCGCGCACTTCATAAGCCATATCTCAGGCGGCAATATACTCGTAATGATAGCAATCATTCTCTGGGTATCCGCAACATTCTCGGCAATCGTGGACAATATCCCGTTTGCCGCCACTATGGTTCCCGTTATTCAGGCCATGGCGGCCACCGCCGGTGTGCCTCTTGAGACACTCGCGTGGACTCTTGCACTCGGCACGGACATCGGCGGAAGCACCACACCTGTCGGCGCTTCGGCAAACGTTGTCGGCACATCACTTTCCGCCAAGTCCGGACACCCCATAACATGGGGAAAGTACTGCAAGTATAACGCACCTGCAACTTTCATTGTAATCTCAATCTGCACGGTAATGCTCTTTATTTTACATACTTAAGTTACAAGGAGTTTCGATATGGCTGAAAACAACCAGATTATTATCACAATAGGCCGTAAATTCGGCAGCATGGGTCATAGAATCGCGCATCAGCTGGGCAGGGAGCTCGGCATGGATGTCGTTGACAGAAACCTGCTGTTTAATATGGCGGAACAGGACGGCTTTGACGGGGATTTCCTCAGAGAATATGATGAAAAACCGATCAACCATTTTACCTCGGGTGAGGTGAGAGGCCACTCCAATTCAATCGAGAAGATATTGGCTGAAAAGATATTTGAATTTCAAAAAGATTTTGTCAAAACGGGAAAATCCGTAATATTTGTCGGACGCTGTGCTGAGCATAATCTGCGCGGCACGGAGAACCATATCCGTATATTCATAACCGCTGATGAGGATGCGAGAATTGCCCGTATTGCTGAAGTTCGTGGACTGTCTGAACACGACGCAAAGCACCTTGTTCATAAGATGGACAAGAAAAGAGTTCATTTCAACCACAGCCACGGAAATCACGGCTGGGGTGAACTTGACAGCTATGACCTTATCTTGAACACTACAGGCCTTGATATGGAAAGCTCTGTAGCTATTTTAAAGAACTATATTGAAGTCTGGAAAACCAAGAATCACATCGATTCAGATGACTGACGATAAAGAGAGGAAGTGCATAGGTGGAAAAGAAGACAATAATCGAACTTAAAGACATATCGGTAGCCTTCGGCGATCAGACTGTCCTGCAAAATCTGAATCTCTATATACGTGACGGTGAGTTTGTCACGCTGCTCGGCCCTTCGGGCTGCGGCAAAACCACGACTTTGCGTATTATAGCCGGATTCCAGGAGCCTGACGCCGGAGAAGTTATCTTTGAAGATAAATGTATCAATGGTGTTCCCGCTCATGAGAGACAGGTGAACACCATTTTTCAGCGTTATGCACTTTTTCCGCATCTGAATGTCTATGACAATGTTGCGTTCGGACTGCGTATACGCAAGATGCCGGAGAGCGAAATAAAGAAGAAGGTTGAAGAGATGCTTGAGCTCGTTGACCTCAAGGGCTTCAACCGCAGATCAATAGATTCGCTCTCAGGCGGCCAGCAGCAGCGTATCGCCATAGCCAGGGCCCTGGCTGTGGATCCGCGCGTGCTGCTCCTCGATGAGCCTTTAGGCGCTCTTGACCTGAAACTCCGCAAGGACATGCAGGTCGAACTCAAAAACATTCAGCAGCGCCTCGGCATCACATTCATCTATGTAACTCACGACCAGGAGGAAGCTCTCTCCATGTCTGACACAATTGTTGTCATGGACCATGGTGAGATTCAGCATATAGGCACGCCTGAAGACATCTACAATGAACCCGCCAACGCATTCGTTGCGGACTTTATCGGCGAGTCCAACATCCTTGACGGTGTCATGAAGAAGGACTTCAAGATTGAGTTCTCCGGACATGTATTCGACTGTGTTGACAAGGGCTTCAAAGAGGATGAACTTGTTGACGTTGTAATCCGTCCTGAAGACGTAGACATTACATCGCACGATAAAGGCATGATTTCAGGTGTTGTCACCAATGTCACTTTCAAAGGTGTCCACTATGAGATTATCGTTGATGTCAAAGGTTTCAAATGGATGATTCAGACCACGGATTTCGCAGCGGTAGGGGATGAGATAGGACTTCTCATCAAACCGGACGAGATTCACGTAATGAAGAAATCAAAATATTCCGGACTCTACGGAGACTATTCAAGCTTCTCTGACGAGATGGATCACATCTCGGATGTTGAAGAGATTCTTATCCCCGAAGGAGACGAAGATGAAGAACAGGACGTATAACGGCATATCCGCGCCCTATGCACTGTGGTGTGTCGTCTTCATCGTCGCACCCCTGGCAATAGTTGCTTATTACGCTTTTACGGATAAGACAGGCGCATTTACCTGGGACAATATCAGCGGACTTTCAATGTACACGGACACGATTGCGCGCTCCGTATACTTCGGCATTGTCGCCACCGTAATCTGTCTGATAATCGGATATCCGCTCGCTTACTGTTTCGCAAGGGCAAAGGTATCCACTCAGAAAATACTCGTAATGCTCATCATGGTTCCCATGTGGATGAACTTCCTTCTTCGCGCATATGCAATCATGGTCCTCTTTGAGGATACGGGTATCATAAACAATATGCTCGCATCAATCGGCCTTCCGCCGGTTCATATGATTAACACGAGCGGCGCCGTTATCTTCGGCATGGTGTATAACTACCTGCCGTTTATGGTGCTGCCGCTCTACACTTCCATGACAAAACTCGACGGCAAGCTCATAGAAGCCGCCCGTGACCTCGGTGCTACGGGCTTTCAGACCCTGCGCGACGTCATGATACCCCTCACAAGTTCGGGTATCGTATCCGGCATCACCATGGTCTTTGTGCCGTCTGTCTCAACATTCTATATAAGCCAGAAACTCGGTGGCGGTAAGTATACGCTTATCGGCGACGTAATAGAGATGCAGTTCCAGACCGCCTATAACTATAACCTCGGCGCCTCAATTTCACTGCTTCTCATGATATTCATTCTGCTCTGCCTCTTTGTCATGAACAGGTTCGGCGACACTGACGAAGGGGGCGTAATGGCATGAAAAAGAACCTCTCCGTCAAAGCGAAGCTTTATATGGTGCTGATCTTTATCCTGCTGTATGCACCTATCTTTGTACTGATATTCTATTCATTCAACTCATCAAACAGTACGAGTGTCTTTGCGGGCTTTTCAACCCGCTGGTACGGTGAACTTTTCTCCGACCTGAAGACCATAGCAGCTTTCAAGAACACTCTCGTTCTGGCCGTACTGTCATCAGTAATCTCTACCATACTCGGCACAGTTGCCGCTACGGGACTTCACTATTCGAGAACGAAGTGGTATAAGAACTCCGTAATGACGATAACCAATATACCGATGATGAATCCCGATATCGTAACCGGTATCTCCATGATGCTTCTTTTCGTATTCATCGGTATGATGATAAAGGTCTCCGGCGTACTCGGATTTTCAACCATGCTCATAGCGCATATCACTTTCGAACTGCCCTATGTCATTCTGAACATTCTGCCGAGATTCAAGTCCATGGACAAGTTTCTCACGGAAGCGGCATGTGACCTGGGCTGTACGCCCGTACAGGCCTTCTTTAAGGTCACTTTGCCGTACATAAAGGCCGAGATACTCGCGGCCTTCATAATGGCATTTACGCTGTCCCTGGACGATTTTGTAATATCATACTTCGTATCGGGTCCTGAGTTCCAGACTCTGCCCATACGCATTTACTCAATGACCAAGAGACGCGTCACACCCGACATGTACGCGCTCTCCGCCATAATCTTTGTCGCAGTATTCGTCCTGCTCATTCTGACGAACATCGCACAGGACGAGGACTTCCGCGAAAGGCTCAGAAAGCGCCGCGAGAGGAGGTCGATGACAGCGTGAGAAAGATAAAGATTCTTCTGACTGCAGTCCTTGTATGCTGTCTTCTGCTCTCTCTCGGCCTGCCGGCTTTCGCGGAGGAAGAGGTATATTACCTCGATGACTACGCAATAGATGAGGACTATTACAGGAACAATCCCTACAAGGGAACTGTCCTCAATGTCTACAACTGGGGAGAATACATCTCCGACGGTTCGGAGGATTCCCTTGACGTCAACAAATACTTCGAGGAACTGACCGGCATCAAGGTCAATTACACTAACTTTGACAGCAACGAGGACATGTATGCAAAAATAAAGTCCGGCGGCGCAAATTATGACCTTGTCATACCGTCAGACTATATGATTCAGCGCATGATAGAGGAGGAGATGCTCCTTCCTCTGGACTATGACAATATTCCCAACTTCAGGTATATTGATGAGCAGTACAAGGGCCTGTACTACGATGAAAAAGATCAGTACACCGTCCCGTACAATGTAGGTTATGTTGCTCTCATTTACAATACGACAATGGTGGATGAGGCCCCTGACAGCTGGACGGCCCTCTGGGATTCCAAATACGCAGGAAACATCCTCATGTTCAATAATCCGCGCGACGGTTTCGCACTGGCTCAGCTTATTCTCGGCCAGGATCTGAACACAACCGATCCTGCCGACTGGGCTCACGCCTATGACAAACTCCTTGAGCAGAAACCGGTGGTCCGCGCGTATGTCATGGATGAGATCTTCAACATCATGGAGAGCGGCGCCGCAGCCCTGGCACCGTATTATGTCGGAGACTTCCTCACCATGCAGGACAACAACCCGGATCTTGACATTGCCTTCCCGAAGGAGGGCGCCAACATCTTTGTTGACGCCATGTGTATACCGGATACGTGCCAGAACAAGGGCGCCGCAGAACTCTATATAAACTTCATGGAGGAGCCCGAAATAGCTCTTGCAAATGCTGAGTATATCTGCTACGCTACGCCCAACTACGTTGTCCGCAACCTGGACGAGTACTCCTACAGGGACAGCGAGATTCTCTATCCGGATTCGTCGGTAACGGAGAATTATCAGTATTTCTATAATCTTCCGTCTGATGTCCAGACCTGGATGAGCAATTACTGGTCCGATCTCAAGGTGGACGGAAACTCCAACATCTCTTCATATGTCGGAATCGGTGTATTCGCAGGTGCTGCGCTCATTTACGGCATATACCGCATAGTTAAGAAAAAACGCAGAGAAAAGTATTATGATTAATTAATTTAATTATTGACAAGGCAAAAGTGCTTTGCTATAATAATTTCCGTTGCGCGAGGGGAATACCCCACGCGTGGCATGCGAGAGTGGCGGAATCGGCAGACGCGCACGTTTGAGGGGCGTGTGGGGCGACTCGTACGGGTTCAAGTCCCGTCTCTCGCACCAAGTAAGAGCATATCCGTATGGATATGCTCTTATCTTTTTGTATTTTGTCTGAATTTCTCGGATTCGGGTTTATTTTTCTTCGCTGTCAGAATTACAGCCAGAACTATTCCTGCAAGGATGAACGGCAAGAGCATCAGCATATTTTCAAGAATGACAAGCACTGCCGCTTTTTCATAATCGAAAAATGCAAAGCGTTTTATAAAGAACATATAACCGAAAATGCCGTTTCTGACAAGCAGATATATGCCGAAAGCTGACGCTGTTCCGACAACGGAAAGAATAACGGCTTTTTTCTTTTTGTCCGTTTTCGTTATCAGTGCTGAGAGATGGTAACCGATATGAAGTCCCATAATTGCAAACGTCCAATGAGAAAGGGCGAGATGAGCAGTTCTCGCAAACGATACGGGGATCATGCCGTTAAGATACGGCACTGCATTACTGCTCATTGACATTCCGCAAAGCGCTGTTATAAAAAAGCAGAGCAAAAGCAGAATATCCGTAACCATCAGGACGGTCCTGTATGCGTTGTATTTTCCTTTAGGCAGGGACGCGAAAAATTTACGGTTCATTACCAGGTGCGAAACAACTAAAACCGTCATGGCAATTCCTATCCACTCATGTATTTTTTCGCCCGTCGCCTGATAAGAAATCAAAGCAAGCAGAACAACGGCAAGAATAATATCAATACACCTTTTGATTTTGCTTTTCATATCAATATTCAAGACCGCTGAGCCAACTGTCAATTTCCTTGTCGGATTTCTCCGCATTATTTCCTCTTACCGCAAGTCCGTCAAGCACGGTTGCGTTCGGCTCGTCCTTTTTGATTTCGTCATATGTGCCGCCGTCACCGCTTCCCTCGTGAGTGTTAAAGGGAATAATGGTTTTACCGCTGAAATCGTACTTGTCAAAGAAAGAATATATAATCATCGGACGGGTGTACCACCACATAGGATAGCCGACGAAAATTACGTCGTAATCCTCGGGATTGACCGAAAGATCCTTGAATTCGGGACGGTCGTCGCTGTCACGCTCTGCCTTTGCCTCGTCAAGCGTGCCGTTATAACTTGTGTCATAGTCCTTTACGGGCGTGAGCTTTTCAATATCGCCGCCGACTTTTTGATGAATATAGTTTGCAATATATCCGGTTGCGCCTGCGCCGCCCGCCTTGGGGGTAGCAGAGGAAACAACATCGACATCGGTTGTGTTTGCCGAGCTGAAATAGATTACAAGTATCTTTTTGCCCGTACTGTTTTCCGTGTTTTCGCTGCTTTCGGGAATGATTTCCGTACCTGTCTGCGAAACGGCAGTTGTGTTTTCGTTCTCCGTTTTTTGTGAGCAGGCGGCAAGCGTGAATAAAAGTAGGCTTGCAAGTATGACTGAAATAATCTTTTTCATAGTGTTTACCCTCATTTCAGAAAGTTATAATCGGTATCCGAAACGGCTTCGCACCATTCGGTTGAAGTGCCCTCGCCCTGAATTTCTATTGCAAGGTGAGCAAACCACGAATCCTTTGCCGCGCCGTGCCAGTGCTTGACCTCGGCGGGAATATTGATAACCGTTCCCTCAGTCATTTCAACGGCTTCCTTGCCACATTCCTGATAATAACCTCTGCCGCCGATACAGATAAGCATCTGACCGCCGCCGGATTTTGCGTGGTGAATATGCCAGTTGTTGCGGCAGCCCGGCTCAAATGTCACGTTGAAAATCGGTATCTGCTCTGTTGAAACAGGGGCAAGATAGCTCTGACCGACAAAAAATTCACCGTAGGGATTCTTTTCGCCTATGGGGAACATTATTTCATTTTGGAAACGGTCTTTATCGGTTAAAGCTGCGCTTTCATCTGTCCAGATTTCCTTTGCAAGACGGAATGCCGCCCAGCCCTTCGGCCAGCCGGTGTACATGGTGCAGTGCGTGATAATTGCGGCAATTTCCTCTTTGGTAACGCCGTGATTTTTTGCGTTTGTAAGATGATACTGCAAAGAGCTGTCCGTAATGCCGCTTGCCATAAGCGACACAACGGTTACGATGCACTTTGTCTTTGTGTCAAGAGCAGGCTCGTTCCATACCTCGCCGAAAAGCACATCATCATTGAGATGCGCAAACATCGGTGAAAAGTTGCCTAACTGTTCTCTGCCTGCGGTCTGTGTGATTTTTTCACTCATAATAAATTCTCCTTTAAATAACTACAATTACATAATACCACTAAGGGAGTTGTTTTTCGATTATTTTGTTTCGAACTGTGGTCTCCAGCATGCGAACCAAAAGACCGGATTGTACAATCCGGTCTTTTTTTTACCTCAAAATTCTTTTATAATGGTAATGATATTACTAATGAAAAATGGTGCTTTATGAAGAAATTCAAGAATCTTGTCATCGGCGGAATCCGGCAAAAAGTATTTAATCTCGTACTATTCACCATCATCATCCTGATTCTGGTGTATGGTGTGGCGCTCTTTTATCAGTCAAGAAAGCTTGCCTCAATCGTAAAAGATTCGAGTGACTCGCAGAAGAACACAATTTCTGCAGTTTCCGGAGACACGATGAAGGCGGTTCTGGAAAACAATCTTACTCAGTCCGTTCAGATGGAGGCCTACATCGCCAAGACGCTCTTTGACGACGCGGAAGGTGTAGTGACCGTTATCGCGGATTATGCGGAAAAGATTCTCTCAAATCCCGGAGGTTTTCCTTATCAGCGCGTTTCTCTGCCCGATAAGGACAAGGACGGAGATATAAGCGTTCAGGTTCTGACTGAAGAGGGGGTCAGTATAAATGATCCTGCCGTCAGCGCGAAACTCGGCCTTGTCGGCAATCTTGCGGACCTGATGATTGCGGAATATGAAAAGGCCAATATTGACTCCTGTTATGTAGCTTTGCCTGAAGGCGCAATGCTTCTTGTTGACGATCATTCCGCCTCAAAGTTTGATGAGGACGGAAATATTATCTCTATTCCGATTCGTGAGCGCCAGTGGTATACGGGAGCGGCTGAAGCTGAAAAACTCACCTACACTG
The DNA here is from genome assembly GCA_017451425.1 of Clostridia bacterium. Lineage (GTDB taxonomy): Bacteria > Bacillota > Clostridia > Oscillospirales > Acutalibacteraceae > UBA1227. The sequence continues at coordinate 107,947 of JAFSPP010000011.1, forward strand.
ATGTTACGACCGATTTATTTACGGGCAATATCAGCATTATGTGCTCACTTCCGATATACAGCAACGGGAAACTGGTTGCCGTAATAGGCGCGGACCTGTTTTTAAACGATGTGTCAAAGGCAATCAATGACACTGCCAACCAGGGCAGTTTTACCTGTATCATAAATCAGAACGGTCATGTAATCTTCTCTCCGCAAAAAGAAGGAACTTTTGCCGCTTTTGCCGATGAGGATGAGAACGACGATGCAGAACCCGCCGATCTCAGGGAATCCGAAAACAAAGAACTTGCAGCATTCATTAAATCTGCTCTTAAAGACAATACTGAACTTGAACTCATAACTATTGACGGTGAGGAGTGCTATGTTGTCGGTTCACCGATTCAGAACCTCGGCTGGACCGTTGTCAGTGTTGTTCCGAAGACTCTTGCGGATATGCCTGCAAGCGCCATGCTTGATCAGTTCAACGACATTCAGAACAATGCCACGGCTGCATATCGCAGCGCAACGGCAAAATCAAGGCTTACACTCATAGTCCTTCTGGTTATTGCAACTGCCGGAGCGTTTGCCAATGCATTGATCATGTCAAAGCGCGTGGTAAAACCTCTTGAGATCATGACTGAGAGGGTCAAGTCGCTGGGCGGAGACGATCTCCTGTTCGAAATGGATGATGCTTATCGTACGGATGACGAAATCGAGCTCCTTGCCGAATCATTTGCAATGCTTTCAGGCAAGACTCTTGAGTATATTGAAGAGGTGCAGCGTGTCACTTCCGAGAAAGAGCGCATAGGTGCAGAACTCTCGCTAGCAACGCGTATTCAGGCAGATATGCTGCCCAACATTTACCCCGCCTTCCCGGACCGCAAGGAGATAGATGTCTACGCCTCAATGGATCCCGCAAAGGAAGTAGGTGGAGATTTCTACAACTTCTTCCTTGTGGATGACGATCATCTCTGCGTATTTATTGCAGATGTATCCGGAAAAGGCGTGCCTGCAGCTCTCTTTATGATGGCTTCTACCATTGTTCTTTCAAATAATGCGGCGATGGGAAAATCTCCCGCTCAGATTTTGCGTGAGACCAATGAAGCCATCTGCTCAAACAACCGTGAGGAGATGTTCCTGACTGTCTGGCTGGGTATTCTTGAACTTTCTACAGGAAAACTTACTGCCGCAAATGCCGGACATGAGTTCCCGGTCATCAAGACTCCGGACGGTAAATTTGAACTTCTGAAGGACAAGCACGGACTTGTTCTCGGCGGTATGAGCGGAGCACCCTACAAAGAGTATGAAATCATGCTGAAACCGGGTTCAAAACTCTTCCTTTACACTGACGGTGTCCCTGAAGCCACCAACATCCAGGAGGAACTCTTCGGAACCGACCGCATGCTGGATGCTTTAAACACTGTTCCCGATGCTTCACCGAAAGACATACTTCAGAATGTACGCACAGCCGTTGACTGCTTTGTCAAAGATGCCGAGCAGTTTGACGATCTGACAATGGTATGTGTTGAGTATAAAGAGGAAAATAAAGAAAAGACATAAAAAGAAAAGGCTTGTCCGTAACCGGACAAGCCTTTTTTGGTGCAGGAGATGGGACTTGAACCCACACTGCCGAAACAACAGGTACCTGAAACCTGCGCGTCTGCCTATTCCGCCACTCCTGCGTGACAACGCATTGTATTATAACACATATGTATGCTTGTTTCAAATAGGATTTTTATGATATGATTTAAGAGTAATATTATTGCAACGGGAGGGTATGTTTATGTTGCATGAAGTAAAATTTAAATCTTTCAATGAACGCGATACCGTATACGGTTGGGTCTATGTTCCCGCATGTGAACCCAAGGGTATCATTCAGCTTGTACACGGCTTCGGTGAGCATTCAAGACGATATCTTCACATGATAGTTGCCTTTATGGATGCCGGTTTCATTGTTGCAGCTGACGATCACGTCGGCCACGGCAAAACCGCCGTCGAGAATGATACATGGGGCGACTGGGGAGACAAAGGTGCTCATACAATGATGGAGGATGAGCATAAGCTCACTCTTCTTGTAAAGGAGATGTATCCTGACCTTCCGTATTTCATGTTCGGTCACAGCATGGGCTCCTTCATAACGAGGGACTACATCACTAAGTACGGAAATGAACTTACGGGTGCCACAATCTGCGGAACCTGCGGCGCTCTTCCTTCGCTCAAAGCAACTATGGCCGCCATTAAGGAGGCAGTTGATGCCGGAAAAGGCGATGAATCCAATCCCGAATTCACCCAGATGCTCTTCGGATTCATGTTCTCACGTATTGAGGAGCCGATAAAGCTCGGCAACGAATGGATCTGCCATGACAAATATGTCCAGGATGACCACGCTGCCGACCCGTTTGACGCCTTCACAAAGGCTACAAACAACCGTTCAATGCTCTATTTCTGCGAAATGATGGACTGTATTCAGGGCACAGAATGGGCAGAAAAGGTTCCGAATGACCTTCCCATCTACAATATTGCCGGCGATGAAGACCCCGTCGGAAACTGGGGTGAAGGAGTATATCAGACCGCAAACTGGCTCCTTGAGACCGGCCATATCGTCACAACCAAGCTCTACAGCGGATTCCGCCATGAAATCCACAACTATGATGAGATCAAATGGGAGGTAGAGGACGGAATTATCGGTTTCTTCCTTCACTGTCTCGGTGATGAATATTGTGAGTGTGACTGCTGCTGCTGAGTAAAAAACTCAAAATTTGTGCATTATCACAGTTTACAGCTACAATATATTGTGGTATTATCTTAACAAGTTAAATACCTTTTAAATCGGTCCGAGAGGCCGGCAAGGGTTTTGTGAGATAAAATTATGCCTTGTCGCGCCTTGCGACAAGGCATTTTTTCTTGGAGGTGAGTTTCCTTGTCTGACAAGATTATAGTTGACGGGCAGACCATGAAGCGCACCCTTGCCCGGCTCGCACATGAAATTATAGAAAGAAACCCGGACGCGAAGGAACTTTATCTCATAGGAATCAAGCGCAGGGGAGTCACAATCTCCCGTGAACTCAGTGAGAATATCGAGAGTTTTTCAGATATTAAGACTTATCTCGGCGAACTCGACATAACCTTCTACAGGGACGACCTCACTGAAAAATATACAAATCCTCATCTTCATGACTCGAAGATAGATTTCGACATAAACGAGAAGATTGTCATACTGGTTGACGACGTCCTCTATACGGGACGCACCGCCAGAGCGGCTATAGACGCCATTATGAGCCTCGGCAGACCCAGGGCAATACAGTTTGCCGTCATGGTAGACCGCGGCCACCGCGAGCTTCCCATATCCGCAAACTATGTCGGAAAGAACATACCCACCTCGAAGGATGAGTTCATATCGGTCAGGGTGGAGGAGTTTGACGGCGTGAACGAGATTGCGATATCAAATCTCAAAGACGGTAATTAAGGCAAAGCCTTGTTTATAGATTCAGTTAAAAAGGAGAGATTCTAAATGTCAGAAAATGCACCCATTCGTGACGCGAAACAGCTCGGCACTCCGAAAGTAATCATTCTCGGTCTCCAGCACATGTTCGCCATGTTCGGCGCAACGGTACTCGTACCGATCATCACAGGCCTCAGTGTTTCAACAACACTTCTCTGTGCAGGCCTCGGAACACTTCTCTTCCACTTCATCACGAAGAGAAAGGTACCCGCATTCCTCGGTTCATCATTCGCTTTCCTCGGCGGTTACGCAGCAATTGCTCCGGCTGAGGGCGCAGGCGGTATGACTCAGGCGGAGCTTCTGCCTTATGCCTGCCTCGGCGTTGCATGTGCCGGACTTCTCTACTTTGTACTTGCCGGCTGTATCAAGGCTGTCGGCGTAACCAAGGTAATGAAGTACTTCCCGCCGGTTGTAACAGGCCCCATCATCATCGCGATAGGACTTGGCCTTGCCGGTTCAGCTATCAACAACTGCCAGACTGACTGGCTCGTGGCGCTCGTTGCTCTCGCTGTTGTCATCATCTTCAACATCTGGGGCAAAGGCATGATGAAGATTATCCCGATCATCCTCGGTGTACTTGCTTCCTACATCGTTGCGATTTTCCGTCACGATGTAGACTTCGCTCCCATCAAGGACGCCGCCTGGATCGGTTTCCCGATTCACAAGGCTGCCACGGTATTCGGCGGAGTTGACTTCTCCAACAAATCACTTGTTATCAGCGCTATCATCGCCATCGTTCCCATAGCTCTCGCTACAATGATGGAACACATCGGTGATATTTCAGCTATCTCTGCCACAACAGGCGAGAACTATATCAAGGATCCCGGCCTCCACAGAACACTCATGGGTGACGGTCTTGCAACAACACTCGCGGCACTCTTCGGCGGCCCTGCAAACACCACATACGGTGAAAACACAGGTGTCCTTGTTCTTACAAAGGTCTATGACCCGATGGTTATCCGTCTTGCAGCCTGCTTCGCGGCATTCCTTTCCTTCTGCCCGAAGTTCGCAGCAGTAATCGAGACAATTCCCGCTGCCACAATAGGCGGTATCTCATTCGTCCTCTACGGTATGATTTCCGCAGCAGGTGTACGTAACATCGTTGATTCCAGAGTTGATTTCACAAACAACAGAAACCTCATAGTTGCTGCTGTTATCCTTGTAACATCTCTCGGTCTTACCGGCGGTGCCACATTTGCCATCGGTTCCGTTACCATCACACTTTCCGCTCTTGCGGTAGCTTCCCTTGCAGGTATCATCCTCAATGCCATCCTTCCGGGTAAGGATTTTGACTTTGAAGAGGATTCTCCCATAGACACGGGTGCATCACTTTCTTCTTCCGCCAATGCGAAAGATGTAAAGAAGACAAAGAAAGCAGAAGCCAAAGAGGCTCCTGCCGAGAATTAAAATTTGATATACGGAGCACCTCAGCAATGAGGTGCTCCTTTTGAAAAAACTCGGAGGGTTTTAGACATGGCATTTGAGATATTAAACGGTCTTACGAAGCTGCCCGGCCTTTGCGACGTGCACGTGCATTTCCGCGAGCCCGGCTTTTCGTACAAGGAGACTATAAGGACGGGCTCGCTTGCGGCAAAGGCCGGAGGCTTCACCGCCGTCTGCGCCATGCCGAACTTAAACCCCGTACCCGACAGCATTGAAAACATAAAACTTGAACAGGATATTATCGACAGAGACGCGTTCATTGCCGTGTACCCGTACGCGGCCATAACAGTAGGCGAGGGCGGGGAGAAAATCGCCGACCTTGAGGGCCTCGCACCGCACTGCATAGCCTTCTCTGACGACGGACACGGTGTCAGCGATGAAGGTCTGATGCGCGAGGCCATGGAGAGAATAAGGGACATTGGAAAACTTCTGGCTGCACACTGCGAACTCTTTCCCGGTGACTACTCACCGGAATCGGAGTGGAAGGAGATAGAACGAGACGTAAAACTCGCGGCCGCCACAGGCTGTGCTTACCACGTGTGTCATATCTCAACAAAAGAAAGCGTTTCGATTATCAGAGACGCCAAAAAATCCGGAGTTGACATCACCTGTGAGACTGCTCCGCATTATCTTACCCTCTGCAATGACGATGTGCTCGATGAAGGGCGGTTCAAAATGAACCCTCCGCTTCGCACGGCAAAGGATAAGGAAGCTCTTCTGCTCGGTGTCATGGACGGCACCATAGACATGGTCGCAACGGACCACGCACCGCACAGTGCCGAAGAGAAGTCAAAGGGCTTTGACGGCAGCTTAAACGGTATTGTCGGTCTTGAGACCGCTTTTCCCGTACTTTATACGGATCTTGTAAAAACTCAGACTATTACGCTTGACAGGCTCGTTGAACTAATGAGCACGAACCCGAGACAGCGTTTCAATATACCGCTGCGTGATGATTTCACGCTGTGGGCACTTGATGAAGAATTCATCGTCGACCCTTCAAAATTCATGACAATGGGTCGTTCAACACCTTTTGAGGGCCGGAAACTCTTCGGCGTCTTGAAAGAAACTTATTTCTCAGGTATTTGACGGAGGCAAACAATGAAAAGAACTGACTTGAAGAAGATACTCATCATAGGCTCAGGCCCGATTGTCATCGGACAGGCAGCCGAATTCGACTATGCCGGAACCCAGGCATGTCTCGCACTTAAAGAGGAGGGATACGAGGTAATCCTCTGCAACTCCAACCCTGCGACAATCATGACTGATACCAGCATTGCCGATAAAGTGTATATGGAGCCGCTGACTCTCGAATACATAGCTAAGATTCTCCGCTATGAGAGACCCGATGCCATAATTCCCGGTATCGGAGGACAGACAGGCCTTAATCTCTGCATGCAGCTCGAGAAGAAGGGCATTCTGAAAGAATGCGACGTTCAGCTTATAGGAACTCCGTCAGATTCAATAGAAAAGGCCGAGGACAGAGAACTCTTCAAGGAGATGTGCGAATCCATCGGCGAACCCGTAATACCTTCAGAGATAACATACAACCTTGATGAGGCAAAGGCCGCGGCCGAGCATATCGGTTATCCGGTCGTACTCAGACCGGCATTCACGCTCGGCGGCACCGGCGGCGGCTTCGCCGACAACGAAGAAGAACTCCTTGAGATAGGCAAGAATGCCTTTGCAATGTCACCGGTTCACCAGGTGCTCATAGAAAAGAGCGTACGCGGCTACAAGGAGATAGAATTTGAAGTAATGCGTGACGGCGAGGACCATGCCATAACAATCTGCGGCATGGAGAATGTGGACCCCGTAGGCGTTCATACCGGTGACTCTATAGTTGTCGCACCGATTCTCTCACTCAACGATCACGACCTTAAGATGCTCAACGACAGCGCAATCAAGATTATCCGTGAACTCAAGATAGAGGGAGGATGCAACGTACAGTTTGCGCTCAATCCCGAAAGTTCCGAGTACTTCCTTATAGAAGTAAACCCTCGTGTTTCCCGCTCCTCGGCGCTCGCTTCGAAGGCTTCCGGTTATCCTATAGCCAGAGTCACGGCTAAGATTGCCGTAGGTATGACTCTGGAAGAGATACCCGTCGCGGGCGGCACAGCCGCAATCGAGCCCTCGCTCGACTATATCGTCGCCAAATTCCCGAGATTCCCGTTTGACAAGTTCTCATCCGCTCCGAACAATCTCGGCACGCAGATGAAGGCTACAGGCGAGGTCATGGGCATAGGTTCCACACTTGAGGAGTGCCTGCTCAAATCAGTCCGCTCTCTCGAGATAGGCGTATGCCATTTCCATCTCTCAAAGTTTGACTTCCTCTCAGACGAGCACCTTCTCGAATACCTCGAAGTATTCAAAGACGACAATATCTACGCCATATTCGAACTTCTCCGTCGCGGCGTGTCCATTGAAAAGATACATGAAGTGACAATGATTACCGAGTACTTCCTGGAGTCATTCAAACGCATTGTCGAAATGGAGAAAAAGCTCAAAGAGCATATAAACGATGTAGCTGTCCTTAAAGAGGCAAAGGTCATGGGTATCTCCGATGAATACATCGGACAGCTCTGGAACCTCACCTCATATGAGGTCTACAAGAAGCGTATAGAAAACAGTATCAAACCCATTTTCAAGATGGTGGACACCCTCCACACGGGCAAATACATCGCTTACCTCTATTCATCATACACAGGAGAGAATGCCTCAAGACTCACTGATAAGAAAAAGATTGTAGTGCTGGGCGCAGGCCCGATCAGAATCGGCCAGGGCGTTGAGTTTGACTATTCAACCGTTCATGCCGTACAGACAATCAAGAGAGCCGGATATGAGGCAATCATCATAAACAACAACCCCGAGACTGTCTCGACAGACTATACCACGGCTGACAAGCTCTACTTTGAGCCCCTTACACCTGAAGATGTAATGGCAATAATCGATTTTGAGCAGCCTGAAGGCGTTATCGCTTCACTCGGCGGACAGACTGCCATAAACCTTGCTCTTCCGCTTATGGACAGGGGAGTAAAGATTATCGGCACGGACTGCGAAGCCATTGAGCGCGCAGAGGACAGGGAACTCTTCAACGCGATTCTCAAGAAGGAGGGTATTCCTCAGCCTCGCGGTACTGCCGTCACAAATATTGAAGACGGTATTAAAGCCGCAAATGAGATCGGCTATCCCGTACTTGTACGTCCTTCATTCGTACTCGGCGGCCGCGCGATGCAGATTGTCTCAAAAGATGAGGACCTCCGCCAGTACCTGAAGACTGCCGTTGAAATAGACGAGGATAAGCCCGTGCTTGTCGACAAGTATATCCAGGGCAAGGAACTCGAAGTTGACGCCATCTGCGACGGAATAGACGTATTCATTCCGGGCATTATGGAACTTGTTGAACGTACAGGCGTCCACTCAGGCGACTCAATCTCCGTCTATCCTTCATTCAGCGTATCCAACAAGGTAAAAGGCACGATTCTGCGATATGCGAAGACACTCGGTCTGAGCATCGGAATCAGGGGCCTCTACAACATCCAGTTCATTGTCGATCAGAATGACGATGTATACATCATCGAAGTAAATCCGCGCTCTTCACGTACCGTACCTTTCCTTTCAAAGGCCACGGGTTACAGCCTCGCTGACATTGCCACGGAGGTTATCCTCGGCAAGACGCTGAAGGAACAGGGAATATTCGAACTCTATCCCAACGAGAAGGAGCGCTACTATGTCAAAGTGCCCGTATTCTCGTTCAACAAGATAAAGGGTCTTGACGCTTATCTCTCACCTGAGATGAAGTCCACGGGTGAGGCCATAGGCTATGACAGGAAGCTCACACGTGCGCTTTACAAGGCTCTTCAGGCCTCGGGCATGCGTCTTAAGAACTACGGTACCGTCATCGTAACACTCGCTGACGAGGACAAGCAGGAAGCAATACCTCTGGTCCGCCGTTTCTATGACCTGGGCTTCAATATCGCCGCTACCGATCTTACAGCGAAAGTTATGCGTGAGAACGGAATTAAGACCAGAACACTGAAGAAGATCAGTGAAGGAAGCACCGAGATTCTCGATGCAATAAGCGCAGGTTATGTAAGCTATGTAATCAATACCCGCGCAATACTTTCAGGCGTTCATTATGCTGACGGTGTTGAGATAAGAAGAACAGCCATTGAAAACGGCGTTACTCTCTTCTCATCACTTGACACGGTACGCGTTCTGCTCGATGTACTTGAGGAGACTACACTTACTATCAGCACAATTGACGCTGAATAACCGGGAGTTTTATGAAACAGGGATTTTTCAAAATTGAATCCAACGAGCAGCTCACATCATCTGTCTTCAAGATGACCCTGCTCGGTGATACGGACGCGATAACCGCGCCCGGACAGTTCGTCAACATTAAACTTGACGGACTGTTCCTGCGCCGTCCGATATCCGTCTGCGACCTGTACGGAAATGCGCTGACGCTGGTTTACAAAACCGTGGGCGTCGGCACGGAGAAACTGGCGCTTATGCGCCCCGGCGACGAGCTGGATGTTTTATCCGGCCTCGGAAACGGCTTTGATATCTACAAAGCCGGGGAGAGGCCTCTTCTCGTCGGCGGCGGTGTCGGAGTGCCTCCGCTTCTCTACCTTCTCAAAGAGCTTAAACTCGAGGGTGCAAAGCCGTTTGTCATACTCGGCTTCAACACAAAGGATGAGATAATCCTGGAAGATGATTTCCGTAAGTACTGTGATGATGTAATTGTCACAACCGTAGACGGCTCATACGGCACCAAAGGATTTGTCACAGACGCCCTTGCTCTGTGTGAGGGATATACATATGCCTACACCTGCGGCCCTGAGCCCATGCTGAAAGCCTTACACGGCGCATTAAAGACCTCCGGTCAGTTCTCCTTTGAGGAGCGCATGGGCTGCGGTTTCGGCGCCTGTATGGGATGCTCCTGCAAAACAATTACAGGCTATAAACGAATCTGCAGGGAAGGCCCCGTACTCGAGAAGGAGGAGATACTATGGAAATGAGTGTTGACCTCTGCGGTATCCGCATTGACAACCCCGTAATTCCCGCATCGGGAACCTTCGGTTACGGATATGAGTTCGCAGAGACTTATGACATAAACTGTCTTGGTACATTCTCCTTCAAGGGCACTACAAAAGAGCCTCGCTTCGGCAACCCGACGCCGAGAATTGCCGAGTGCACCGCCGGCATGATAAATGCCGTCGGCCTTCAGAACCCCGGCGTCGAGGCAGTCATAAATGAGGAACTGCCGAAGCTCAAAACCTGCTTCGACAAACCCGTAATGGCAAATGTCAGCGGTTTCTCCGTTGAGGATTACGCCTATACCTGTGAAAGGCTTGATAATGAAGAGCAGGTGGGCTGGCTTGAAGTCAACGTCAGCTGCCCGAATGTCCATGGAGGCGGCATGTCCTTCGGAACGGACCCCAAAAGCGCTGCGGAAGTGACAAGGGCGGTGAAGGCTGTCACGACCAAGCCCGTCATTATCAAACTCTCACCGAATGTCACGGACATAGTTGCCATCGCAAAAGCCTGCGAAGATGCCGGTGCAGACGGCATAAGTCTGATAAATACATTGCTCGGTATGAGAATTGACCTTCGGACGAAAAAGCCCGTCATAGCCAATAAGATGGGAGGCTTTTCCGGCCCCGCTATAAAACCCGTCGCTCTGCGAATGGTCTACCAGTGCTATGAGGCTCTTAAAATTCCCATTATCGGCATGGGCGGCATTTCATGTGCCGAGGACGTAATTGAATTCATGCTTGCAGGTGCCACAGCCTGTGAAGTGGGAGCGCAGAACCTGGTTGATCCGATGGCATCCAAGAAGATAATCGACACGCTTCCCGAAGTTATGAATAAATACGGTATAGACAATCTCAAAGACATTATCGGAGGTGCTCACTGATGGCAAAAGACGTAATAATCGCATGTGATTTTTCGAGCGCAAAGGACACCTTTGATTTTCTCGATAAGTTTCAGGATGAAAAACCTTTTGTAAAAATAGGAATGGAACTCTTCTATGCGGAGGGTCCCGAAATAGTCCGTGAACTGAAAAGAATGGGACATAAGATATTCCTGGATCTCAAGATCCATGACATACCGAATACGGCGAAAAAGACCATGAGCGTTCTCTCCGGTCTTGACATAGACATGACCAATGTCCATGCCGCAGGTACCGTAAATATGATGAAAGCCGCTCTTGAAGGTCTGACGAGACCGGACGGCACACGTCCGCTGCTGATAGCTGTCACTCAGCTCACTTCCACGGATGAGGAGACGATGAAAAAGGACCTTCTCATTGATAAGACCATGGAAGTTGTCGTCACGCATTACGCCATGAATGCCGAGCGTGCCGGGCTTGACGGCGTGGTCTGCTCACCGAAGGAGGCCTCATATGTCCACGATTTATGCGGTGATTCATTCCTTACCGTCACACCCGGCGTCAGGTTTGCCGACGGTGATACAGGTGACCAGAAGAGGGTAATGACACCCGCCGAGGCCGCGAAAAACGGCTCCGACTACATTGTCGTCGGAAGGCCGATAACAGAGGCTGCCGATCCCGTAGCCGCTTACAGACGCTGTGTACGTGAATTCTTAAATCAAGGAGAAAGCAATGGCTGATTTCAATGAAATATCCACACTTATAGCCAAAGACCTGCTGTCCATAAAAGCAGTATTCTTCCGTCCCGAAGAGCCTTTTACCTGGGCCTCGGGAATAAAAAGTCCCGTCTATTGCGACAACAGACTCACTCTTACGGCTCCCGATGTCAGACTGGATGTCGAGACATCACTTCAGAAGGTTATAGAGGAGAAATATCCCGATGTTGAGGTACTTATGGGTACTTCCACAGCGGGTATTGCCCATGCCGCCATAGTCGGACACCTTATGAACCTGCCGATGGGATATGTCCGTTCAGGTGCAAAGGACCACGGCAGACAGAATCAGATAGAGGGACGCCTTGAGAAGGGACAGAAGGTAGTAATTGTTGAAGATCTCATCTCCACGGGCGGTTCCGTCATAGAGGTCGCAAATGTCCTGAGAGAGGCCGGAGCGGAAGTTTTGGGCATTGTCTCTATCTTCACTTACGGAATGAAAAAAGGCCTTTCAAGGCTCTCTGAGGCGAGTTTAACCAATACTTCTCTTACAAACTTCGACGCGATTGCGAAAATCGCCGCTGAAGAGGGATATATTAAGCACGAAGACATAGAAAAACTGCTGAAATTCAGGGATAATCCCTCGGATGAATCCTGGATTAAAGGATGAGATGATGAAAAAAGATTTAATCGATATCACAGATCTTACAACTGAAGAGATTGATGATCTGATTGCAGTTGCGGAAGACATAGTAAAGACCCCCGAAAAGTATTCGGAGGTCATGAGGCATCGCAAGATTGCCACTCTGTTCTATGAGCCGTCAACGCGCACGCGCTTTTCATTTGAGTCCGCCATGCTGGACTTGGGCGGAAGCGTAATCGGCTTCTCTTCGCCGACCGAGTGCTCGGTCAGCAAGGGAGAATCCGTCGCTGACACCGCCCGCACGGCGGCCTGCTTTGCCGACATAATCGCCATGCGGCATTTCAAGGACGGCGCTGCCTTTGTCGCCGCATCAAATGTCGATATTCCCGTCATCAATGCAGGTGACGGCGGACATATGCATCCCACACAGACTCTGACCGACCTCTTTACCATTCACATGGAAAAGGGCGGTTTTGACAACCTCACGGTCGGTCTCTGCGGCGACCTTAAATACGGCAGGACCGTTCATTCCCTGATTGCCGCCATGGCTCGTTACAAAGGAGTTAAATTTATCCTCATCTCTCCGGAAGAACTCAAAATTCCGGAGGCCGTAAAAACGGATATACTCGAAGCACAGAACCTTGACTATGTTGAAACCGACAATCTCGAAGAAGTTATGCCGCAGCTCGACGTGCTCTATATGACCCGCATTCAGCAGGAACGCTTCCGTGACCAGGCGAGTTATGAGAGGTTTCGCGATGTCTACATCCTCGACAATAAAAAACTTGAGTCGGCCAAACCCGACATGTGCATTCTGCACCCGCTTCCGCGCGTCAATGAGATTGCAGTTGAAGTTGATAAGGACCCCAGGGCCGCTTATTTCCGCCAGGTAAGAAACGGTAAATTTATCAGGATGGCCCTGATTATGAAGCTCATCGCAGCATATGATTCTGCAAAAGAAAAAGGGGAGACCCTCGAAAAGCCTTCACAGGACAATGCAGAGGAGTTCCCGAAGAACATACTGAGATGCGGCAACTCACGCTGTATCTCCGGCATTGAACAGGGACTTAAGCCTCTGTTTAAAAAGACGGATTCCGGATACAGATGTATTTATTGTGATACAAAAGGAACATGTAAC
>JAFSPP010000012.1 GCA_017451425.1 Clostridia bacterium
AAACTTATTGATGAATACGTGCAATATTTCAACAATGAGCGTTATTCAACCAAGTGCAAAGGAAAATCCCCAGTTCAGTATCGAACCGAACTGGGGTATTAGGACCTTTTTTAGTGTCTACTTTTAGTTGACAACTTCACGGCTGAGGGTGCTTTTTTTATAAATATTCATCAATTGTATTTTACGTATCTTTTATTTGCAATGACGCCTGTCAATAACATAATCGGTACCGAAACCAGCATCGGCAGAAAAACTGTTTTCAGCTCACGTCCGCTTGAATAATCAAATACAGAAGTAAAAACAAACGGGATGGATTTATTTATCAGCACAACCTGACACACAATAAAGTACACCATGATTACCAACATGGGTACCGTTATTGATCCGCTTAAAAACGTCATTGCGTAAAGCAAAATAAAAATAAAAATCTGCGTCAGCAAAAGACAAAATGCGAATCTCATCAACATATGAGAACTGTCATAAAGGTAAGTCTTTGAAACTTTGATCAAATAATTCTCATACTTTTCATATATCAAAGTAAAACTTTTTTTGTCCTCTTCATTATCAAATCTTTCTAAAAACTGTGCTAACATTTTGCTACCCCCAGATTTGTTTAACGGGAAATATTCAACATAGCTATATGCATCCTTTCTGTAAATTATACTATCGTTTGTATCTCTTTTTCAACGTGACATTACTTACAATATATATGCAAAAACAGAGCAGAAATATTACAAAAATAATGACATATGAAAATATTATTTTGCTGCGTTCAATAACCAGTTGTAAAAAAGCACCCTCAGCAGAGGGTGCTTTTTGTTATGCGTTTCGTTTCACTTTCCGGTATGTCAGGAAGGTTATGAGAAATACCGAAAAGATGAAGAGGACAGTCACGAAAATGTTTAAGTACATGTTCTCTCTGAGAAGGAGCATGAGCAGGATGAAGATGACAGCTGCGCCTGAAAGTGAAGCGATGAATTTCTTTGTCAGTGCGCAGCGGTTCTTCGTGTAGATGCCGAGCGAGCAGAGGAAGACGAAGAAGGCAATTACGGACGCGACAAGGAAAATGATCTTGGGCATCAGTGCCACTTCGGGCTCACGCATAAACTCCAGTGCTGCGGTAATGTTGTTCAAGGCGAGCACGATAAAGATGTGCACGGCCATGTAGAGCATGCCGTCAAAGTCGCCCTCCGTGTCAAGCAGCCTGTCATAGAAAAATCCGTAGATGAGGAACAGGCCGACAACTATGAGAAAGGCCATGAGCGAGAAATATACTACGTTCATATCGAAACTGCCGTCGCCGACGAAGTATGAGGAGGCGGCGATGATCATTTCACCGAAGGTGAAGACGACATAGAGCATCGCCCGCTCCGCCAGATGGGCAAAATCCGTCTGTCCGCCGGGACTTTTATTGCGGCTGAACGCAGTGAGCGCAATGCCGCAGGCAATACTGGCGGCAGAGAGGACTGCGCTTAAGTTCGGGCTGACGAAGGAGGCGGCAAAGACCAGCGCCGCTTCGGCAAACAGAGTGAAAATCATCCGCTTTATGAGGTCGCGGTTCCATACATCCGCCTTGTGATTGTTCAGTTCAAGAATATACTGTACACCGATATTGACCAGAATCAGAGCCCATGCAATGTGGTACTGTATCTGGAAAGCGAACCAGTCCTCACGTGTACCCTGTCCCATATAGTAGAGAAGGTACATATTTATAAAGATGAATATATGCTCGCGCGCGCCGTTGCGCCCGAACATGTTGATAAAGAATGTTGAAAAGTTCCATATCTGTATTACGGCCAGGGTCGCAAGCAGATACGTAAGGAAAGAGAGCGGCGCCACGAAGCCGTTCTCAATATCGTGCAGCAGGCTGTTGTTCCTGCCGACAATATATACGAAGATGAGGTCATAGATGAGTTCTATGTACTCTACCTTCTTCTCCTGTTTTTCAAAAAGCATTACAAAACCTTCCCTTTATATGATATAATCATAATAACAAAAAAACACGGTTAGTGAAAGGTTTACAATATGAAAACACTCGTAATTTACTACTCCAGAACAGGTGAAAACTATGTAAACGGAAACATTGTTTCCATAGAGAAAGGCAACACCGAGATTGTCGCAGAGTTCATAAAGGATGCCGTAGGTGCGGATTTGTTTGAAGTAAAGACAGTAAAGGAATATTCCGCCTCGTATATGACATGTATTGATGAGGCAAAGAAAGAGCTTAAGTCCGATGCCAGGCCGGAACTTGTTGAGTACCTCGATGACATCAGCGCATACGACAAAGTCGTAGTCGCGGGACCCTGCTGGTGGGGCACCTTCCCGACTCCCGTGTTCACGCAGCTTGAACGCCTCGACTTTTCCGGCAAGACGGTCTTCCCCGTTATGACACATGAGGGTTCCGGTCTTGCCGACTCCGCAAAGTCGCTCAAGAAGTTCTGTAAAGGCGCGTCCGTCGGCCCCGGATTAGCTATACACGGTGCTGCCGCAAAGGATTCCAAGGAACTTGTAGCAAAGTGGGCTAAGGAAAATTTGACATAACAATTCATTATCACATCACAAAGATATACCGAAGAAAGCACTTCCCCTGAAGGGAAGTGCTTTCTCTAATTCGATGTTTACTTTTTCATTGTTTCAACAAACGACTCAAATTCCTCGAGAGTATATGCTTTTGCGTCAATTAAGTCTATTTCCTCCTCAGGAACATAGGGAACATATAGTTGAGTGTCTTCATCATAGAGTAGTTTTCCCTGCCATGCACGCAGAGGATCGTAAAAATCATCCGCTTTGACCAGGAACAGAATTACTTTTTCGCCCTTTTCCATAACCTTATTTCCACAGTCACGCATGTCAAGAATCTCTGTATCGTCTTTAAAATCAGATTCTACTCCGAATTTTTCAAGCGAAATGGCATTACTCAAAACTCCACGGGGAATAAACCCGCCCATTTCTCTGACCTTAATAACACTGCCTTCTTCCAGGTCACCTTTATAACATGAAATAATACTGACTTCAGACATAGTGTACACTGAAGCAGTATCATCCAAATAATAAGAAGAATCAACGACTTCTCCGCGAATAACGATCGCATTATCCACATCGTACATTTCTGCATCCGTTCTATAGGGAGCAATCATGCAACCAACCCCCATATTCGGAACAGTCGTGCTTTTCATTTTGGCAGGTATTAAAGCGGTATAGTCAATGCTAACATTTTGAGAGGTATTAGTTGGCTGTGTGTTACTTTTTGCCGCATTAGAGCAAGAAGTTAAACACAACAAAGTAATCAAAGAAAAAACTATTAAAATCTTTTTCATGGATTATATCCTCCGTACAAATAGTTTACACCATTACACTCGTCAGCCGTTGGCTGCGTCGCCGTCCATGAGAACGGGTCAGGATACATTAAACGGGCGGTATTTAAAATATGATCCAATCCAAATGCATGTCCAATTTCATGCTCTATCAATGTCTTCTTTCTTGTAGTATTAGACATGTCATAATCTGCGTCCGTAGTATCTATTTTTATTTTAGCCCAAACCCAATTCTGAGGATTACTGCTGGACGGATATATTCGAATGGATGAAGGCCCACTCCCTTTGTAGAATTCAGTATATCCATAATATCCTGACGAAAGATTTGCAGAATAAATATCTATAACCGAACCTGATTTTACATACGTCCTATTGAACCAAACACTTGTATAAACACCACATCCCTGGGAACCTGTATTACACCAAGCAGTCATTGCGGAAACAACACGGTTTTGCCATGTAGTACTTAAGGTTGTGGCATCACACCAGTAGTAACGGGTATAATTGCCGGATGATCCTACTCCTCCTATCATCTTGCTGCCACCATAAGTATTGTATGCATACACTGTCGGTGAACAGAAAACAACTGATACTGTAATAATAGCAAAAGTAACAACAAAATAACAAATCTTTTTCATTTGAAATCTTTTAAGCTCCTTTCATAATATGCCTAATATACAAAAATTATACGTGCATAAAACATCACCTCTTTTTTTGCAAATATACCCTTTATAGTATTAGTGCAAAAAAGAGGGGTAAATATTACATCATTCAGATAATTAATTGATGATTTGACATAACATCATAAGATTGTTATTATGTGTATGAAAAAAGGTGCCACCGGTAAACGGTTAGCCCTTTGATTTGGTTACAGAAGTAACCGCTTCCTTAGCCGGGGCGGTTACTTCTGTTTTTTGTCAGTACTGTCGTGCCCGATTGCATAACCAATACCGAAACTTCCGATACAGAGACCGAGTACGGCAATGAGTCCTTCAATCGTTAACATTAGTATCGCCCTCCTTTCCATCCGCTGCTTAGCGCAGTTTCCGTATTAGGAGGGAACAGTCAATCCCTCCGCAAAGGAAGGCTAACCGTCCACCGTTTTTCGGAGATAAAATCTCTATAGGTGATACCCATATTATTATAGCACATTTGTTCTATTGATTCAACATATCAGGACTATTTTAAGGACTGAAATTAAAAAGGCGGCTGAATTCTCAGCCGCCTTTTTTGCATTGTTCAGTCTTTTATGTTTTCGGGGTAGATGCCTTTGGCAACGAGTTCCTTGAAGGCATCCTTGACGTAGTACTTGTCTTCCTGGTAGGTTACGCCGAACCACTTATCGGGTGTGGGAAGGATCTTTACGTCTGCCTCGCCCTTTTCAACGAGTTCGCCGATAACCATGGGAAGGAGGTATTCCTTCTTGATATTGCCTTCGGGGATGTTCTTTAAGAACTCCTCGAAGCCGGGCTCAAGAACCTCTTCAATGAAGTCGGGGTTTATGCCCCACATGTTCATTGAGACGAGTGTGCCGTCGGGATAGAAGTTCGGTGTTCCGTCCTCTGCTCTGACTGCGGCCTTGCCGTCTATCTTTTCGATGTTCTCTGTCTCGATGATCTCGGTCAGATATCCGTCCTCGTTTGCCTTGCAGACGCCTCTTGTGACACCGCCGTTTTCGGAGAGCGTGTTTGTGAGCTCAAAGCCCGCCATACACATGTGGCGCTTGTCGGTTGTCTCGGAAGCGCCGGAGACGAGCCAGTCATGAACTACTTTAAAGCCCTCTTTGCCGTAGTAGTCATCAGCGTTGATTACGGCGAAGGGCTCTTTTACTATGCCCTTTGTGGCGAGTATGGCCTGGCCTGTGCCCCAGGGCTTTGTACGCTCGCCGAGGTCGAACCAGTCGGGGATGTTTTCCTTCTCCTGAAAGGCGTATTCAACTTCAATCTTCTTTGCTATTCTGTCGCCTATGACCTCTTTGAAATCCTTTTCAAGGTCGTGGCGGATTATGAATACGATTTTGTCAAAGCCGGCTTCAATGGCGTCGTGGATGGAATAGTCGATGATTATTTCACCGCTCGGGCCTAAGGGCTCCATCTGTTTTATACCCTGACCGAACCTGCTTCCTATTCCTGCCGCCATGATTACCAAAGTTGTTTTCATTTGAGAACAGCCTCCTTCTTTTTCTTTTCTGCAGCTTTTTTCATTATTTCATCATATTTTACTATGGCGTCGGCTGTTACTCCGTCGAATACTATCTTGCCGCCGTCAAGTACCATGCCGCGCTTGCAGAACTGCTGCGCCATGGTGGTGCTGTGGGTTACGAGTAAAAGGGTTACATTGTCGTCCGCGATGAGCTTGTTGACCTTGTCGAGACATTTCTTTCTGAAGGTCGCGTCACCGACGGACAGAGCCTCATCGACGATGAGGATTTCGGGTTTTATGTTCGCGTTTATCGCGAAGCCGAGGCGGGACTTCATACCGCTCGAGTAGGCACGGACAGGCTGGTCGAGATATTCGCCGATGTCAGCGAATTCTATGATGTCCGGCTCGAGAGATTTAATCTCCTCTTTGCCGAGGCCCATTGTCGTACCGCGCAGGTAGATGTTTTCACGGCCGGTGAGTTCCGGGTCGAAGCCGGCTGTCAGCTCGAGGAGAGCCGAGACACGGCCGTTTACAATTATCTCACCCTCGGTCGGGAAACAGACCTCGGTTATCATCTTAAGTATGGTTGACTTACCTGCGCCGTTTTTTCCGAGCAGGGCAACCGACTCGCCACGGTCAATGGTGAAAGAGACACCCTTTATAGCCTCCTTGGTCTTCACCTTGACTCGCTTTGAGAATATGGCGGCGAGTTTCTGTCTGTTGCCGCTGTACAGCTTGTACTTCTTGGAGACGTTCTTAAACTCGATTATGGGTTCAGACATACTGCCACCTCCTTAAAGCACATCCGGAATCTCTTTGCGGAGTTTTCTGTAACTCCAGAGACCCAGAAGGAACATGAGCAGAAGCTCGGCCATGAAGACACCGAGAGCACGGGGGCGCTCCCAGAACCAGTACTGGCCCATGAAGGAAGCTCTGAAGCCCGTGACGATGTAGGTGACGGGATTTGCTTTCAGGATAAGGCCCAGGGTGCCGCCGACTTCAGTCGCGTCCCAGAAGATGCCGGAGCACCAGAGGACGGCGAATACGAAGGAGCGGATGAGGTTTGAGAAGTCCTGTGATATGGCCGATATGGGGCCCGCAAAAAGCGCCCAGGACGTGAAGAACATGAATGAGAAAAGAATATAGATGAAGATCTGCAGATAGTAGATGGTGGGAGCAAAGCCCATAATCCAGTAGATGACTGCTACTACGAAGAGAAGCACCATAGAGACCATCATCTTTGAGATGCTGACAAAGGTCGGTATGGTTGAGACGGGATAGCGCATCTTCGTGATGAGATAGCGGTACTTTCTCATACAGTCGGTACCCTGTGTCAGCATGTCGCTCATATAAAACCAGGGCACGAGACCCGTGATGAGCCACAAAAAATAAGGATGACCGTAGACGAGACCGTTCTTCTTGAAACCCACGCTCATGGCGAACCAGTAGATGAGAATGGTCACCACGGGGCGAATAACCGCCCAGGCCCAGCCGAGGGCTGAACCGCTGTAGGTTTTCACGAGGTCGTTTCTGGCCATCTTGAAAATCTGACTCTTATAAGCAGTATGCTCGTGTATTATTCCGGAAAACGTATTGATACTGTTCGCCTCCAAAACAATTCTTAACCTACTTATTTTACCATTAAAGAAAGAATAAAACAAGCAACCGCGGAAAACCGCGGTTGCTTTATCATAAGTTCTTCTTATTTCTTTGTGACGTCGATTTCCTTCTGCTTTGCAAAGTAAGCCTTTGTCTCCTTGGAGATTACACCGCCGAGGGCTACGAGAGCTATAAGGTTCGGAATTGCCATGAGGCCGTTGAATACATCAGCGATGTTCCATACAACATCGAGTGCAAGGAACGGACCTGCGAATGTGAAGAGTACGAAGAGAACTCTGAAAACAAGAACTGCCTTCTTTGAGTTTGTGAGGTACTCTACACAGCGCTCTGAGTAGTAGTCCCATCCGAGGATGGTTGTGAAAGCGAAGAGCGCAAGGCAGATGGCTACAAGGAACTTGGAGACGTCTGCCGGCCACGGGAATGTCTCTGCCCAGGCGAGCTGTGTGACGGCTGCGCCGCGAAGCTCATCAGTGTTGGCATAAGCGCCCGTGAGGATGATTGAAAGACCTGTAAGAGTACAGATTACGATTGTGTCGAGGAAAGTACCTGTCATTGTGACAAGACCCTGGCGTACGGGCTCCTTTGTCTTTGCGGCGGCTGCTGCGATGGGAGCTGAACCGAGACCTGCCTCGTTCGAGAAGATACCGCGGCCGATACCCTTCTGCATGGCAAGCTTGATGGCTGCGCCTGCGAAACCGCCGACTGCTGCCTGAGCCGTGAAGGCGCCCTTGAAGATGAGGCCTATGGCCATCGGGAGAGCCTTTATGTTAAGAAGTACACAGACAAGTGCAAGTACAAAGTAAAGAACGCACATGAAAGGTACGATTCTTTCGGCAACTGCTGAGATTCTCTTGATACCGCCGACAACAACGAGGGCAACGAGAGTCGTGAAGACAACTGCTGCGATAACAGCGACGATTGTCGTGTTTGCGCCGAATTTATTAAATACAACGGGGGAATCGATAACATTTGAAAAAGCGGAAACGATACCGTTCATCTGAGTCATGGTACCGATACCGAGGAGACCTGCGAGAGCTCCGAAGAGTGCGAAGAGTTTGCCGAGCCATTTCCACTTCTCGCCCATACCTTTTTCGATGTAGAGGAACGGACCGCCGAGGTAGTGTCCCTCACCTTTGTCCTCTCTGTAAAGTACGGCAAGGAGGCCCTCTGAGTACTTTGTGGCCATACCGAGTACGGCTGCGAAAAGCATCCAGAAGAGAGCGCCGGGGCCGCCTACACAGATAGCCGTGGCAACACCGACGATGTTACCTGTACCTACTGTTGCGGAAAGAGCGGTGCAGAGAGCCTGGAACGAAGTTACTTCACCTTCGCCGTCCTCTTCATTCTGTACCATATACTTGAGTGCTCTGCCGAGATGGAGGAACTGTACTCCGCCCGATCTTGCAGTGAGGAAAGCGCCGACTGCTATGATGAGAATGATAAGGGGCCAGCCCCAGACAAAGTCATCGATCTTGGTTACAATATTACCGAATTGCTCCATTGTGTCATCTTCCTTTCGTCAGTTAACGATTTAGTGCGCTGAAGTATGAAAAAAGTATACTATAAAGGAAAAGGTGTATTCAAGGTAACAAATATATAAAAATTGACATATCTTTTCTTTCCAAATTTGTAACTATTGTTTAAGGTTGTTTTAAGGAACACGGGTTATAGTGTAAGTGCAGTAAGGGACTAGTCACCCCTTCACTCACTTTTTCATTTCATTTTCTCCTATTTTAACGAAGAACGCCGATGGCTCCCCACCATCGGCGTTTTTCGTTTATTCTGCGTTGTTTTTATCAATACTGGTTTCTTCTCCTGATCGCCTTAATCATGGCTATTATCATGGACACGAAGAGGCTCAGGAAGAATACTACGGCCATGGCGAGGAAAGTTACGGAATATGCTCCGAAATTCGGGCACATCGCCTGCTGCTCAACCGTAAGATACGCCATATTGTTTTCCGCTATCTTTTCAAAAGAAGAGTAGTAGGACATTGTCGCGAGGCAGGAAAAGCCGCCGGCGACGCCGAGAAACAGCGGAGCCAGCCATACAAGAAGGCTGTCCGTCCGAAGCGTAAAGAAAATCTGCATGAAGACAAGTCCCAGAAGTGCCAGACCGAGAACGATTACGGGCACCAGGACACTGGTGTACTGATCAAGGAAAGCAGCGGGGTCTACATTGCCCTGCGGTGTCATATTTACTCCTCCTTTATGTAAGCTTCAAGCCTATAGATAGGCAGGCCCTCGGCAACGAATTTACTTTCATATTCTGTCACGATGTTTCCCTCGAAGTCGCTTGAGTGCAGATCAAGGGAGACATTTTTAAGCGCAAAACCGCACTTTGTGAACTCTTCAATCGAGTACTCAAAGAAGTGCATGTTATCCGTCTTCTGGTGGATTTCCGCACCGTCCTTCAGTATCTCTTTGTAGATATTCAGAAACCGCTCGTTTGTCAGGCGGTGAGATGTATATGCCTTTTTCGGATAGGGGCAGGAGAAATTCAGGTAAAGGCCCTCTATGCTCTTTTCCGGTATGAAGCACTGCAGGTACTCAGCCCCGCATTTTAAGAAGCGGACGTTTGGGATTCCTTCGTTCTTTGCCCGCTCCGCGGCGGATACGATGACGTTTCCGACCTTCTCAACGGCGATGTAGTTATACTCGGGATGCAGTTTCGCGAGTTCACATACAAACTGTCCTTTTCCGCAGCCTATCTCCATGTATACGGGATTTGCATTGCCGAAAAGTTCTTCAAAATCGAGGTAGTTTTTCTTCTCCTTCGCGGTCTCGAAGTTCCTGTCCTCTGAAACAAGTGTCAAAAGCAGTCCCTCGCAGGCGTCAATGCGCTCGTCGAGGTACTTCTTTTTTCTCATTCTCATTCTTCATCTTCTCCCAGGAATTCTTTGTCGGAGAAGAGGGAGCTGACTCCCCTTCTGATACCCGCGAGCCTGTCACGGTTTTTGTAGAAGCTGCGGGCGGTTCTCTTCGAGAAGGAATAGATGCTCATGGCGAGCACCGCGCTCGTGGCGTTCATCCTGAGAAGATCACTGTCAGAGACGTGATTCATGGCATCTTTGTAATCCACATCCATTATGAGGTTGTAGGCGGAATCTCCGGCCTTCATCGTCTTTACGGCATTTATAATGTCCGGTCCGAACACGGCATCATAGCCTATGTCGATGAAGTTTGCCATCTCGACGCGGCCTATGCCGAGTACATCGGTGAGAAATCCCGGAATTGTCAGATTTTCTATTGAGGATGCCATCTTCATTATGTACTCGGTCAGGCGATTTGCCGCGTCATCTGCGAGGAAGCGGTCAACCGCCGCGGCAATCGTGCCGGAGGCCGCCTCGGCAAACTTCTCATTGAAAATGATGGATGCCATGGTGCCTTCAGTGATCAGGCCGAGTATTTTTACAATCTCACCGGTCAGGTTCTTTATGAGTTCATCGCGGTCAGTCTTTTCCGCGAGGTATTTCTCAATGTTCTTTCGAAGAAAATCGCGGTAGTCGCCCCTGCCGGACGACCTGGACCTTCGTGTGAAGAACGCAGTTACGCTATTTAACGAGTATCTGCCCAGGTAGTCGTAGAGGAACCAGAGGAGGCCCTTCTTAAACTGCTCACGCGCATGGAGCCTTTCCATCACGAAGACGGCTGTGCTCATTGCCGTGGGCAGCACCTTGTTCAAGGCAGTCCTTGTTATCTGAGCAATATATTTCTGTGAGAACGGCAGAATACCCTGCACGGGTATCGTAAAGCCCTCCGCAACTTTTATTTCGGTCTTGGGCTGGATGAGTATGCGCTGAGTCAGGGCGCTGCCGGCATAAGCCAGTGCACCTATCGCCAGAACGTCAGGCGTATACTTTCTGTTTTTCTTCTTTGCCATGATACTCACCGCCTTTGGGTTTATTACTAAATGATTATAAATAAAAACAATGATACCCGCAAGTCTTACGAGAAATTCTCAAAGTTCTCATCGAGCATGCACTTTCTCGTTATATGGACGAAAACGGGCTCGACTGAAATGAGCTCAAGCACCCTTGTTATAAGGATATTCGGGTTTATTCCGAATGTGGGATTGCTCGGTAATGTCAGTAAAACAGTTGTAATTTTGTCATCGTCGGACCAGATTTTCACATCTTTTATATGTCCTGTCAAGGCAATTTCCTTTACAATCTTCTGTTTTCCCTGCTTTCCGACCTTGGAAATCGTCAGATTCTCATCGGCCAGTTCCTCAGAAACCGCGTTGTTAAAGGCTTCCCGAGACATCTGCTCCTGCTTTATCTCAATTTTATATCTCGAGAAAGCAACAAGCTGAGCCTTCTTTACGGGCTCCTTCACATCGATTATGCGGATATCCGGGGGCATTACCTTTTCAAGCCTTGATTTCACCTCTTCAAAGGACATATCCCCGTTCAGTCTGATATCAAGTATCTCCGAAAGACCCTCCATGCCGAGTGACAGAGGCATGGCGAAATTCATATACGGTCTCGGATTGAAACCTTCCGTGTACCAGAGAGGTATCTCCGCCCTCGAGATTGCCCTGGAGAAACAGCGCATGAGGTCGAGGTGGGAGATGTATTTCGCGTCGCCGCGCTTCTCAAAGAAGATTCTTGCATTTTGCATCGCAATTGCCTCCGTTTAATGATGAAGCGCCGCACGCGGCACATTTTATTCTGCAGTGAGGAGTGGTCTCATTCCTCTTGGACTTCTCGTTCTCACGGATGAGGAACTCCTTGGTGACACCGTAATCGAGATGGTCCCATGGCAGGATTTCCTCGTAGCTGCGGCGTCTGTAGGCATACCAGGTCGGATCAACGCCGCAGTTTTTAAAAGCCTGCTGCCAGAGATCGAAGCGAAGCTGGTCATCCCAGGAGTCAAATTTACAGCCGAGATTGTGGGCCTCGAGCAGGACCTTGCCGAGTCGTCTGTCGCCTCTCGCGAAGACGGCCTCGAGGAAGATTGTGTCCGTGTGATGAGCAGAGAGGTGAATGTGCGACTTCGGCACCCTCGTCTGCTCGAACAGGTAGGCGCGCTTCTTATCCAGTTCCTCAGTGGTGGCCTGCGGCTCCCACTGGAACGGTGTATGAGGCTTCGGCACGAACGGAGAAGCGCTGACATTGATTACGAGCTGCTTTCCCTTCGGCTTGTCCGGTGTGCGGTAATACTCCGTCACAACGCGTCTGGAGAGGTTTACTATCTCCTCTATATCCTCGAATGTCTCAGTAGGTAAACCGAGCATGAAATAGAGCTTGACCGTCGTCCAGCCGCCTTTGAAGGCAATGCGGACGGTGCTCAGTATCTCCTCCTCGGTGATATTCTTGTTTATCGCGTCACGCAGACGCTGTGAACCGGCCTCGGGAGCAAACGTGAGGCCGCTCTTTCTTATGAGTTTCATCTTCTCGACAAGTTCGTCGGAGAAGTTATCCACACGCAACGAGGGAAGGCTTATGTTTACATTCTTCTCCTGCGTCCAGTCAATCATGTCGTTGAGCAATGGCTGAATGCCCGTGTAGTCGGATGTGGACAGTGAGATAAGGCTTATCTCATCATAGCCTGTATTCTTTATCAGAGCCTTGGCCTGCTCATTTGCGAGCTCCGGGGACTTCTCCCTTATGGGGCGGTAGATAAAGCCCGCCTGGCAGAATCGGCATCCGCGAATGCAGCCGCGGAAGAGTTCCTCGCTTACGCGGTCGTGCACAACCTCTATGAAGGGTACTATGAATCTGTCCGGATAGGGCGCCTTGTTCAGATCACTGACTATCCTCTTGTGCACGACGGCGGGCGCTCCGTTTTTCGGTGTGACTGCGTCTATGGTGCCGTCCGCTTTGTAGGTGACATCATAAAGCGAGGGCACATATACACCCTGTATGCCTGCCACTACGGTGAGGAATTCCTCCTTGCCCGCTCCGCGGTCCTTGTACTCTTTGTAGAGATTGAGGAAATCGTTCATTATCTCCTCGCCGTCGCCGAGTAAAAACGCGTCGACAAAGTCGCAGATGGGCTCCGCGTTCGACGCGCAGGGGCCGCCGGCGACAACGAAGTTCTTAAGGTCGTGTCGCTCGCTCGCGAGCATGGGCACGCCGCCGAGTTCCAGCATATTCAGTACATTTGAAAAGGAGAGCTCATACATGAGCGTAAAACCTATGACATCGAAGTCCGAGAGTTTGTCCTTGGACTCGATTGCAAAGAGGGGTATGTCATTTGCCCTCATCTGTTCCTCCATGTCGGGCGCGGGAGCGAATACACGCTCGCACCAGGCATCCTCCCTGTCATTAATAAGGGAGTAGAGAATCTTCATTCCCAGATGGGACATGCCTATCTCATATGTGTCGGGGAAGCAGAAGGCAAAGCGCAGGCCAACCGAATCAGCGCTCTTTACAACGCTGTTCAGTTCCCCTCCCGTATAGCGTCCCGGTTTCTGAACCGCGGACAGTACCTTTTCAAGTTTTGCGTCCATATTTCACCTTTAAGATAAGGCATCTTGAAATTTTGTTTTCAAGATGCCTTTCGTCTTACTTATTCTTGCCCATTGCCTCCGGGGCACTTGTCGGCTGAATCGCGCTTATGTAATAAGCCTTACCCTTTTCTCTCAGAGTGACTTTTACGTACTTGCTCGGTGCCGGATCGACTATGTCGCCGTTGTCGGCCTGTACGAAGCCGCTGCCGGAGAGATAAGCCACGGTTAAAACTATGGTGTTACTCTTCTCCGTCATATCGAGAACACGCGGAATGTAAGTTGCGTCAACACCCGTGATGGGGGCCTTATAGGCATTTTTCTCGGAGTCATATACAAACTCGAACGCGGACGAGGCCACCGTCTGGTGCTCTATCTCACGCTCCGCTCCGAAAAGCGAAATGAATTTCGCTTCGACTTCCTCGGCCGGGTAGAAGATCATACCGTCCTCGACTTCATATTCGTCGGTCGCTACATCGCTCTTGATGATCGCCCAGATTGAGGCCTCAATGAGCTGAGACATGTCGGCCTTCGTAATGTCGTCAAATTCGGAGATGTCGTTCATTACGACGGGGACGAGCATTGTCTGGAACTTCTGCATCTCGGCAACCTTGGCCGCCTCACGCTTTGAGACGATTGTGTCTACTGCCGTAAGAACAATAAAGACGATACCGACTATTGCGAGAATTATTACGAGAAAGCCCAGGGGCTTCGCCCACCTCTTATTCTGTTTCGGAGTACTCATTCTCTGACCTCCTTACCGATTTATGTCGTTGTTATCTTCTGTTGTTTCCTCTGCGGAAATTGCCGCCCTGTCTTCTCTGAGGTCTCTCCTCTTCGATGTCGTTTTCAGGTACGGCGCCCTCTACTTCGATGAGAGCGTCACGGCGGGAGAGATTGATTCTGCCCTGGTCGTCTATCTCGATGACCTTGACGATAATCTCGTCGCCTACGGTTACAACGTCCTCAACCTTCTCGGTGCGCTTTACATCGAGGCGGCTGATGTGAACGAGACCCTCCTTGCCGGGAGCAATCTCAACAAAGGCGCCGAAGCTCATGAGCCTCGTTACAACGCCCTTGTAGATTGCGCCGATCTCGGGATCGTTCGCGATTGTCTCTACCATGAAGATGGCTCTCTGAGCGTCCTCAAGATCAAGAGCAGATACGAATACCTGACCCTCGTCGTTGACGTCAACCTTACAGTTGCACTCAGCGCAGATCTTCTGGATGACCTTACCCTGCTTGCCGATAACATCGCCGATCTTCTCGGGGCTGATGGTTGTGGTAAGCATCTTGGGAGCATATTTTGAAAGCTCGGGGCGTACCTCGGGGATACACTTGAGCATTACTTCATCGAGGATGTAGATGCGGGCCTTTCTTGTCTTCTCAAAGGCCTCCTTGATGATTTCGGGTGTGAGGCCGTGAACCTTGAGGTCCATCTGGATGGCCGTGATACCCTTGTGTGTGCCGGCAACCTTGAAGTCCATGTCGCCGTAGAAGTCCTCAAGACCCTGGATGTCGACCATGGTCATGAAGTCGCCGTAGACGCCCTGCTCACCTGTGATGAGACCGCAGGAGATACCTGCTACGGGAGCCTTGATCGGAACACCTGCAGCCATGAGCGCAAGTGTGGAACCGCATACGGAGCCCTGCGATGTAGAGCCGTTTGATGAGAGTACTTCGGAGACAACACGAATGGCGTAAGGGAAGTCCTCAACAGACGGGATTACCGGCAGGAGTGCGCGCTCTGCAAGAGCGCCGTGGCCTATCTCACGACGGCCGGGTCCGCGCGGCGGCTTTGTCTCACCTACGGAGTAGGACGGGAAGTTGTAGTGGTGGATGTAACGCTTCTCCGTGTCCTCATCGAGGCCGTCAAGACGCTGCGCGTCTGACATGGGAGCGAGTGTTGCAACGGAGAGTACCTGAGTCTGGCCTCTGGTGAACATGCCTGAACCGTGAACACGCGGAAGAAGGTCAACCTCAGCGTTGAGCGGACGGATATCGTCGATACCGCGGCCGTCTACACGCTTGTGCTCATCCTTGAGCCAGCGGCGTACGATGTGCTTCTGAATGAGGTACATGATCTCGTCGATCTTGCCTTCCTGCTCGGGGAAGAGCTCGTCATACTTCTCATGCACCTTGTCATAGATGGGAAGAAGACGCTCGTCGCGTACATTCTTGTCGTCTGTGTCAAGAGCGGCCTCTACGTCCTTTACGCAGAAAGCCTCGATCTCGTCGAGGATTGCCGGGTCCGGATCGTTGGACTCGAACTCAAACTTCGGCTTACCGATTTCGGCAACGATGGAGTTGATGAATTTAACAACTTCCTTGTTTGCCTCGTGGCCTGCCATGATGCACTCAAACATCTTGTCCTCGGGGATCTCGTTTGCGCCTGCCTCGATCATTGCTACGAGGTCGGCTGTTGAGGAGACTGTGAGTTTGAGCTCTGTCTTCTCTCTCTGCTCGAGTGTGGGGTTGATGACTATCTCACCGTCAACAAGACCTACATCTACGGAAGAGATGGGGCCTGCCCACGGGATGTCGGAGATGGCAATGGCGGCTGAAACGCCGATTGCGGCTGTTATCTCGGGTGAGCAGTCAGGGTCAACCGACATAACCGTTGCAACGACAGAGCAGTCGTTTCTCATGTCCTTCGGGAAGAGCGGACGGATGGGTCTGTCAATGCAGCGTGAAGCGAGTATAGCCTTCTCTGAAGCCTTACCTTCTCTTCTCTGGAAAGAGCCGGGGATACGGCCTACGGAGTACATCTTCTCCTCGTAGTCAACTGAGAGCGGGAAAAAGTCAACTCCCTCTCTCGGCTTTGCGGATGCCGTTACGGTGCAGAGTACGGCTGTCTCACCGTAGTTTGCGAAAACGGCCGCGTTTGCGAGGCCGGCCATCTTGCCTGTCTCAAGGCGAAGCGGTCTGCCTGCGAGGGTTGTTTCATAAACCTTGTAGTTTTCAAACATTTCTTTTACCTTCCTTTTTATTTTTCAAAAGGAGGCCTGTTATAAACCCTGAGGTTTAGCAATAAATTAAAAATCCGGTTTCCGGGTCCTTAATTTACCGCTAATCCCTTTTGGGCGGCCTCCTGTTTTTACAATGAAAACTGCTCCTTAAAAAGCAATTTAAGGCAGATGGCAAAGCTGCCATCTGCCCCACAGCGCATTACTTTCTGAGTCCGAGTCTCGAGATGAGGGAACGGTAACGCTCAATATCCGTCTTCTGGAGATATGTGAGGAGGTTACGTCTCTTACCAACCATCTTGAGAAGTCCTCTGTTTGAGTGGAAGTCGTGCGGATGCTCCTTAAGATGAGCGTTGAGATCGTTGATTCTCTTTGTGAGAACGGCAATCTGAACCTCGGGAGAACCCGTGTCGCCTTCGTGTGTCGCGTACTCAGCCATTATGGCCTGCTTTTCTTCCTGTGTCATTTCTTTCACCTCATTGAAAATTTTTCCGCTTTCCCAGAACACGGTAACAGTGATCCGCATTGCGGCATACGCCGTGCTCCGAGAAAAGGGCTTGCTTATATTAACACAATTACATTTAAAAGTAAAGTGCCAATTTACTTATCTTTTGTGTTCTCTGGCCTCTTCAGCCAGTTTGCGCACTTTGCGCTCATCATTTTTTATCTGGACCTCCAGGTCCGTGAAGGAGTCAAAGCGCTTCTCCGGACGGAGGAAGCGCAGGAGCGCAACCTCGACAAACTTGCCGTAGAGGTTGCCCTCGAAGTCGAGAATATGCGTCTCTATTGACGGCCTCGCGTCATCGTAGAATGTGGGCCTTACGCCTATATTTGTGATTGCAAGATAGCTCTTGTCGCCCACTGTCGCCTTGCTCATGTAAACACCGTACTTCGGTATGGCAAGGTGCGGGTCGGCCTCCTGATTGATTGTCGGCGCACCGAGGTGACGGCCGCGTTTATCGCCGTCGACGACCTGGAGACGGAAGGAGTAGGGGCGGCCGAGCATACGGTTCGCCGTCTCTATCTTGCCGCGCTCAAGTGCCTTTTTGATGCGCGTCGTCGAAACGGGCTGGCCTTCAAAGTCAAATTCAGGTGACATTGAAAACTCAAGGCCTGCCCTCTCACAGAGTCCTTTCAAAAGCTCGGGCGTGCCTTTGCCGCCCTTGCCGAAGGAGTAGTTGAAGCCGCAGCATACGCCGACGGCGCCCATGCGCTTTATGATTATCTCATCGAAGAACTCCTCGGGACTCATATCCTTAAGTTCCTCAAAGTCGAGAAGGCAGAGAGTGACACCCGTCTTTTTGAAAGCGGCGGCACGGGTCTCCGAAGTGAAAAGACAGGGCTGCTCCTCTCCCGTTAAAACGGTGAGGGGATGCTCTTTGAAGACGAGTGCAAAGGGCATGGCCGAGAGGCGCTTTGCCATTGCCAAAGCGTCATTGATTACGGTCATATGTCCCCTGTGCAAACCGTCAAAGTTGCCCAAAGCCACTACAGATGCCATGTCATCTCTCCTGATAAACTCTGCAAAATTCGAGGTTTTTCTCTGTCAGATCGGCCCTGCCGATTCCGAGAAATCTCTCCTGATTGTACACTCTGTAAAGTCCATTTACTTTACACTCTTCGATTCTTTCGAGATTCAGGTCGCCTCCGTTGATAAAACGGTGGGCCTGTCCGTCGCTTACAAATGCCTTGGGATAGGCATTTAAAGCCTCTTCGACGGATGTGATGAGAGAGGAGGGATCCTCCGCCTCATCGAGTTCCTCAAGCGTCACGCATGAGGAGATATTAAAACCCGAGGCTGCCGTACGGATGAGCGATGTCATAACCGCTCCGCAGCCGAGGTCCCTGCCGATATCATCTATCAGCGTGCGGACATAGGTGCCGGATGAGCACTCTATGTCGAGCGTGTATTCATTTTCGCCCGGCGCCTCGCTTATCTCAAGCGAGCTTATGGTTGCGGGCCGGGCCTCACGCTCGACCTCCACTCCCTTGCGGGCAAGTTTATAAAGTTTCACGCCGTCCTTATTTAAAGCCGAGAACATCGGCGGCACCTGAAGAATGTCGCCTCTGTACTTTTCAGCGACGGCGAGAACATCCTCCAAGCCGCATGATACCGGGCTTTCCGTCTTCACCTCGCCCGTTATGTCAAGGGTGTCGGTCGTAAGACCTAAACGCATGACGGCGGTATAGCGCTTCGTGCTGTCGGGCAGAAATTCCAGGAACCTGGTCGCTCCGCCCAGCATTATCGGAAGCACGCCTTCGGCGAGCGGGTCAAGCGTACCGCAGTGTCCCGCCTTCTTCTCCCCCGTAATACCGCGCACCTTTGATACGCAGCGGAACGAGGTCATGCCGGATGGCTTGTAAAGATTTATAAAACCGGTCATTTCAGTTCTTCTTCTATGAGACCGACAAGTTTCGAGAGAACTTCCTCTTCCTTTCCAGCGTCTGCATCGCAGCCGGCGGCACGCATGTGTCCGCCTCCGCCGAATTCGGCGCAGAGCTCTGCCGCATTGAGCGGCTCATGCGTACGGAGAGAGAACTTGAAGCCTCCGTTTGCCTTCTCTTTCATCGTAATGCCGCAGAGCGCGCCTTCAAACTGGCGCGACATGGCGGCTATGGCGTCACAGTCATCAGGTGTGGCACCGGTCTTTTCAAACATCTCATTGGTAACCTTGAAAACGATTACCCTGCCGTCACAGAATGTGCGCATGCCGCTTAAAACCTCTGAGAGCATGTCGTAGTAGGCAAACGGCTTTGTCTCGAACATTGCGACATTTATGCGCGCATTGTCCGCACCGCAGTCGATAAGGTCCGCGGCAACGCGGTAAGCCTCTGAGGTCACGCTTGAATAACGGAAACAGCCTGTGTCGGTGGAAATGCCCGTGTAGAGGGCATTTGCGACTGCGGGCGTGATCTCCGCACCCATCTCGGCGAAAATGCGGTAGAGAGTGAGGGCCGCTGCGCAGTCATCACCGTTTAAGAAAGTCTCCTTGGCATAGTTCACGTTTGTGGCGTGGTGGTCAATACAGAGATCGACCTTATCGCCGTATAAAGCGTCAAGCTTGCTGCCGAGAAGTTTATTGTCCGCGACATCGACCGCGACAATGAACTTCGGCTCAAACTCAGGCATTTCAAGGCCTTCAAAGAGAAGGTCATACCTCTTCGGTATGGGCTGGCCGTTTATTACAGCGGCGCGCTTGCCCATAGCCGTAAGAACATGCCAGAGGGCGACGGCACAACCCAGTGTGTCGCCGTCCGGATTCTTATGTGTAAGTATGAGGACATCATCGGCGGCAGTAAGGAGTTCTATGACTCTTTTGCTGTCAATTTCCATATGAACCTCCCGAAATTTCATTGAGCTTTCTGAATATTTCCATACCCTGTTCTACGGAATCGTCAGCCACGAATTTGAGCTCAGGCGCCTTTCTCAGGTGCAGGTTCTGTCCCACC
The DNA here is from genome assembly GCA_017451425.1 of Clostridia bacterium. Classification (GTDB taxonomy): domain Bacteria; phylum Bacillota; class Clostridia; order Oscillospirales; family Acutalibacteraceae; genus UBA1227. The sequence continues at coordinate 19,946 of JAFSPP010000012.1, forward strand.
TCGCGGCGGATGAAACCTGCGGCACCGTTGAGCGCCTTCGCGGCCTCCTTTGCGTTCTCTATGCCCTTAAGGTCACTGATGTAGACCTTGGCATATGAGAGATCGCCCGATACCGTGACCCGGACTACGGTGAGGAGTTCCTCCGCAACTCTCGGGTCCTTTATGTCTTTGAGGGTGGCAATTATTTCACGCTTTATGTCCTCAGCAACTCTGTCTTTGCTGTGCCCGGGCATAACAGTCCCTCCTTAATCTTCTCTGTATTCCTCTGTGATGAAGGCCTCGAAAATATCGCCTTCCTTAATATCGTTGAACTTGGTAAGTCCGATACCGCACTCATAGCCTGATGCAACTTCCTTGACGTCGTCCTTGAAACGGCGGAGGGAGCTCATCTCGTCCTCGGCGATAATGATACCGTCACGTACTACGCGGATTTTCGCGTTACGGACAATCTTACCGTCAAGTACATATGAGCCGGCAATTGTGCCTGCAGAGGAAATCTTGAATACGTTACGTACTTCAGCGCGTCCGATGTCGACATCCCTGAACTTGGGAGCGAGCATACCCTTGATGGCTGATTCAATCTCTTCAATACAGTCGTAGATGATTCTGTAGCAGCGGATGTCTACATTGTCACGCTCTGCCATGGCAGTGGCTGACGGGTCGGGACGTACCGCGAAACCTACGATTATGGCGTTTGAAGCGTTCGCAAGCATTACGTCTGACTCGACGATTCCGCCTACGGCGCCGTGGATTACCTTTACGCGTACCTCGTCGTTTGAGAGTTTCTCAAGCGACTGACGTACCGCCTCGACGGAGCCCTGTACGTCCGCCTTGACGATGATGTTGAGGTCTTTGAGCTCGCCCTCCTGAATTGAGGAGAAGAGGTTGTCGAGAGTGACCTTCTGCATGGCGCCCCACTGCTCTTCCTTGGCTGCGTCCTTTCTCTGCTCGACGAGTTCACGCGCAAGGCGCTCGTCAGATACGGCGTCGAAAGTGTCGCCGGCCTGAGGAGCTTCCTGGAGACCGGTGATTTCAACCGGTATGGAAGGTCCGGCCTCAGTGAGTTCACGGCCGTTCTCGTTTGTCATGACGCGGACACGGCCGACAGCCGTACCTGCGACGATAATATCACCCGTGTGAAGAGTACCGTTCTGTACAAGGAGGGTCGCGATAGGTCCGCGTCCCTTGTCGAGACGGGCCTCGATGACCGAACCTTTGGCGGCACGGTTAGGGTTGGCGCGCAGCTCAAGCATCTCGGCTACGAGAAGTACCGACTCGAGGAGCTTGTCGAGATTCATGCCAGTCTTTGCGGAAACGGGTACACAGATTGTGTCGCCGCCCCACTCCTCGGGTACTATCTCGTGCTCGGTGAGCTGCTGCATTATTCTGTCCACCGTGGCGCCCGGCTTATCCATCTTGTTGATTGCGACAACAATGGGGATCTCGGCCGCTCTGGCGTGGTTGATGGCCTCGATTGTCTGCGGCATGATACCGTCATCAGCCGCAACTACGAGGATTGCGATATCAGTTGCCTTGGCACCGCGGGCACGCATTGCAGTGAATGCGGCATGGCCCGGAGTGTCGAGGAAGGTGATCTTCTGTCCGTTGATCTCAGTTCTGTAAGCACCGATAGCCTGCGTAATACCGCCGGCCTCAGTGTCTGTGACGGCGGTGTGACGAATGGCGTCGAGGATAGAGGTCTTACCATGGTCGACGTGACCCATGACGCAGACGACGGGATCGCGGTGCTCAAGGCTCGCCTCGTCATCCTCTGTGTCATCGATGATCCTGTCTTCGATGGTGATTACTACTTCCTTCTCAACCTTCGCGTCGAACTCGCCCGCGATGATTTCAACAGTGTCGAAGTCGAGCATATCGTTGATGGCAGCCATCTGGCCGAGGGCAAAGAGTTTCTTTATAACCTCGGCAGCCGTGGCGTGAAGAAGCTCGGCTACGCCGCCGACCGTGAGTCCCTCTTCGGGAACGGTGATGACGAGGTGCTTCTTTTTGCGCTCGGCCTCGATACGCTTCATACGGTCAGCCTCGGACTCACGCTTCTTGGAGCGCATGCCCTGCTGCTTCCTGTACTGCTTTGACTTCTGGTTAAGCTTCTGCTTGCCCATATTGACACGGTCAGTTCTCTGGTTGTTCTGTGAACCGGAGAGCTGCTCATACTTCTCGTTGTACTTCTCAAGGTCAACGTTTTGTGAGCGCGTGTCAATTGTGCGGGCCTCACCCTTGGTCCTTGCCTGAACATAGGTGTCATCGGCCTTCTCCTTCTTCTTGAAGGGATGCATATTACTCGTCGAAGCCTTCTTCTTTAAAGCGGCCTCAACTTCGGGATCGACCTTCTTGGTCGGGATCTTCTCTTTCTTTGCCGGAGCCTTTTCCTTTTCGGGCTCAGCCTTCTTGGTCGGGATCTTCTCCGTCTTCTTCTCCGGCTTCTCCTCGGCCTTCTCCTCCTTCTTCGGAGCGGGCTTGGGTGCCGGCTGCATCGCAAAGTATGCGTCGAAGTTCTCTACCTGGTTGTTCTGGGTATAGTACTCAAAAACATAGTCGAGTTCCTCGGGAGAGAGAGCAGTCATTGACTTCTTCTGCGGCTCCGGGAATCTCTTGTTGAGAACTTCCGCAAGATCCTTGCTGGGTTTATTGAAGTCCTTCGCGACTTCGTGAAGTTTATATTTAATTTCCATTAAGCAATATCCTCCAAAAGCATCAGTATTTTCTTCGCAAAGCCTTCATCATCAATGGTGAAAACAGCCGCTCTTATGCCTGTTGCAGCGTAAAGGTCATCTTTGAGATAAGGCACCTCAAGGAGAGGTACGTCTCTGCCTTCATACTTTGTCGTGCGGTCAAACTCTATTTTCAGTCTGTCCGATGCATCACTGCACAAGAAGCAGGCCCTGGCCCTGCCTTTCGCTATGCTCTCAAACGCGGCGTCGTGTCCGGGTGACAGTTTGCCGGCGCGTCTCGCGAGACCGAGCATTCCGAAAACTTTATCATTCATTGTTTTTCAGCTCCGCCTCCATCTGAGAGTACACCTCATCGGGAATCTTCATGGAAAACTCGCGTTCAAAGCGACGCGCTTTCCTGGCCTTTTCAAAGCACTCGCATGACCTGCAGACATACGCGCCGCGTCCGGGCGCCTTTCCCGTCAGGTCCAGTGTGACGTCGCCGGTATTCGATTTTACAACTCGTACGAGTTCCTGTTTCGGCTTCATTTCCATGCAGCCGCAGCAACGTCGAAGCGGTACTTTTTTAGGCATGATTATTCCTCCGTGGGGCTTTCGTAGAAACCGCTTTCAGGGTTTATGTCTATCTTCCATCCGGTGAGTTTAGCCGCAAGTCGTGCGTTCTGACCCTTGTTGCCGATGGCAAGTGAAAGCTGGGTGTCAGGTACGATTACCTTGCAGGAATGCTCCTCTTCGGAGAGGATATCAACACGGATGACATCGGCCGGAGCAAGCGCTGCGCCGACAAAGAGTGCCGGATCATCGCTGTACGGAACGATGTCGATTTTCTCGCCGTTTAAGAGGTCAACGACCTTTGCGACGCGGGCGCCGCGGGGGCCGATGCACGCACCTACTGCGTCGACGTTCTCGTCAGCGCTGTAAACGGCAATCTTTGTTCTTGAACCGGCCTCTCTCGAAACCTCTTTAATCTCGACCGTACCGTCGGTAATCTCCGGTACCTCGGTCTCGAAGAGCTTTCTGACAAGTCCGGGATGTGTGCGGGAGATCATGGCCTTCGGGCCCTTCTCCGTGTCGCGTACATCAACTATGAATACTTTAATGAGGTCACCGTCGTAGAGCTCCTCGCCCGGAATCTGCTCCGAACGGGGAAGAAGAGCCTCTGCCTTGCCGATCTCGAGAGTGGCGTTGCCTGTCTTCGGATCAACTGTCATTACCTTGGCTGTAACGATCTCCTGATTGTGGCTCTGGAACTCCTGCATTGTCTGTCCGCGCTCGGCATCCCTGATGCCCTGGCGGATAACATGCTTCGCTGTCTGCGCAGCTATACGGCCGAAGTCCTTGGTGTCAAGAGGAATCTCTATGATATCGCCGGCCTTCGCCCTCTTCTTATACTGGCGAGCAGCCTCGACAAGAATGTCGGTGTCTTCGTCGGAGATCTCCTCGACGACGTTCTTTCTGAGGAACACCTTAAGTTCCTGCTTTTCGGGATTTATGTCGCAAAATACTATGTCCTTGCCGTTGTACATACGTCTTACGGACACAACAAGAGCGTTTCCGATCTTCTCATAGAGAAACTCGATCGGAATGCCTTTTTCCTTTGCCATTTCTTCAACTGCCAAGAAGAATTCTTCGTTCATTTTTTTAAATCATCCTTCCATAATGAGTGGAGAGCGACTCGCCTGAGTCACTCTCCATACAACACTTATTTACTTAACGATGGCATTTTAGCACTATTATATAATAATGTCAACCAATTTATTACTCGGCGATGTAGTCGTCAAAATCGTCGAGTTTTACGTATGACGCTTCCTTTTTGTTGAATACGAAGGAGGTATCGTCTGTCTCGACCGTTACATCGCCCTTGTCATATCCTTTGAGGATTCCTTTGAACTCACGCTTTCCGTCGAGCGGTCGGATGAGTTTTACCATGACTTTTGAGCCGATGTATTTCTCAAAGTGCTCGTCGCGTGTAAGAGCGCGTTCCGCACCGGGTGAAGATACCTCAAGGGTGTAGGCGTCCTTTATGGGATCGAGCTCATCAAGCGGTCCGTCGATGGCGTGTGTCATCTCGACACAGTCGTCAATTGAGACTCCTCCCTCCTTATCGATGAAGATACGGAGGAACCAGTCGGCTCCTTCCTTGACATAGCGGACGTCCCAGATGCTGAGGCCCAGGTCTGAAGCCAGGGGCTCGGCGAGTTCCCAAATCTTTTCGGTTACGTTTGCCATGAGAATACCTCCTTAATAGGCATTGGCCCACATGACCATACACTTGGCGGGTTTGCCGCAGCAGACACATTTGTCGGAGATCTGCTCCTGAGCGAAAGGTATACAGCGGGAACCTACACCGGTCTCCTCTTTTACCTTGTCCTCGCAGGCCTCATCGCCGCACCACATGGCCTCGACAAAACCGTCGCCCTTTTCGGCGAGGACCTGTTTGATCTCGTCCATTGTCGTGCACTTGTAAGTTCTGTTCTTGCGGTTTTCAACGGCCTTCTCCCAGATACCTGCCTTTACCTCGGCAAGCTTTTCGGCAATTGCGGATTCAAGATTGTCGAGAGAGACAACCGTCTTTTCACGGTTGTGCCTTGTTACGAGTACACACTGGCCCGCCTCTATGTCGCGGGGACCTATCTCAAGGCGTACGGGTACGCCCTTCATCTCATATTCGGAATACTTCCATCCCGGGCTCTGGTCGGAGTCATCGAGTTTAACCCTGTAGGATGATGAGAGCTGAGAACGAATCTCCTCAGCCTTCTCAAGTACGCCTTCCTTGTGCTGAGCAACGGGAATGATAACAACCTGAATAGGCGCGACATCCGGAGGAAGGACGAGACCGTTGTTGTCACCGTGTGTCATGATGATGGCACCAATCAAACGGGTGGTCATGCCCCAGGAAGTCTGGTGCGGGTATTCGAGTTTGTTCTCTTTAGACTGGTACTGAATGCCGAAGGCCTTGGCAAAGCCGTCGCCGAAGTAGTGTGACGTACCTGCCTGAAGGGCCTTTCCGTCGTGCATGAGAGCCTCTATGGCATATGTTGAGACGGCGCCGGCAAACTTGTCGGACTCAGTCTTCTGACCCTTTACAACCGGAATCTGGAGGTTCTGCTCACAGAAGTCCGCGTAGACATTGAGCATCTGCTCGGTCTCCGCTATGGCCTCCTCGGCCGTGGCGTGAATTGTGTGGCCTTCCTGCCACAGGAATTCACGCGAGCGCAGGAAAGGACGTGTCGTCTTTTCCCAGCGCACTACGGAGACCCACTGGTTGTACAGTTTCGGAAGGTCCCTGTGTGACTGGATTATATTTGCATAGTGTTCGCAGAAGAGCGTCTCGGAAGTCGGACGGACGCAGAGGCGTTCCTCGAGTTTCTCCGAGCCGCCGTGCGTAACCCACGCAACCTCGGGCGCGAAGCCCTCGACGTGGTCCTTCTCCTTTTGAAGAAGGCTCTCCGGTATGAACATGGGCATACATACATTCTCGTGACCGAGCTCTTTGAACTTCGCGTCAAGAATTTTCTGTATGTTCTCCCATATGGCATAGCCATAAGGGCGGATTACCATACAGCCCTTGACGCTCGTATACTCAACGAGCTCCGCCTTCTTGCAGATATCCGTATACCATTTGGCGAAGTCCTCCTCCATCGAGGTGATCTCTTCGACCATCTTTTTCTGATCTGCCATCATAATCTCCTTTAAAAAGCAGGCCCACGTGCTGTTCACGTGGGCCTGAATCTTTGAAAAATTACTTGTTTGCCTCGATGAATCTTACAGCGTCGCCTATTGTTCTCATGTTTTCAATGGCTTCATCGGGTACTTCAATCTCAAACTCGTCCTCTATTGACATAACGAGGTCAACAACATCAAGGCTGTCAGCACCGAGGTCTTCGATAAGGGCGGATTCCATAGTGATTGAATCTTCGTCAATTTCAAGCTGTTCAGCTATCATAGCTCTGACTTTTTCAAATATCATTTATGCCTCCTAAAGCCCGCGAGGGCTTATTTTCAAAGAATTGACAAGTATATGTTATTTATTTTCAATTACTTTGTCAACACTTAGTTTTTCGGGTCCGGAACGAACTTTGCAAGGGCGGCAATAAGATATTTGTAACCGGCATCGATGATCTTGTCGGGAATGGGATCGATAAGTCCGAGATACCATGTGTTCTTGCACTTGTAGTTGGTCTTCGGGTTCTTCGCGTAGATAGCCTCGAGAACAGTGTCAGTGAGGTAATGCATCTCATTCGGATGAGCCATGGCAATTGTCATCATAGGCTTCATGACCTTGAGAACATCCCTGTAGTACTCGGTCTTCTCAAAAATCTTCTGATAACCGTCTGTGGCCTGACCGTGCATGCCTGTCTTGAATGAACCCGGCTGAATCTTGATAACCTTTATGCCGAGGAAGTTGAGCTCGCGGCGAAGGCCTATTGTGTAAGCCTCAACAGCGTACTTGGAGATGGCATAAGGTGTGTTGAAAGGCTGGGGCTTCTCCCATCCGCACTCGGATGAGAAGTTGATGATACGTCCCTTGCACGCATTTACAAGCGGGAACATGGCCTTGTTAACACGAACCATACCGAGAAGGTTTACATTTACTATCTTCTCGACAACAGCTGCGGGGTCACCTTCAATGAGTGAATCCATTGTGTGGATGCCCGCGCAGTTTACGACTACGTCGAGGTGATCGGTGTACTTTTTGATCTCCTCTGCAGCCTTGAAGCACTCCTCCTGGGAAGAGATGTTGCAGTGAATGGGAATAACTCTGTCAGAGCAGCGGGCAATGAGGTCGTCACAGGGAGTTCTGTTGTAACCTGCGAAAATGGTCCACTCGCCTTTCTTGTCAAGAGCTTCAACGCAGGCGCCTGAAATGCCGCCTGCTGCACCGGTGAATAATGCGTATTTCATTTGGATAGTCTCCCCTCGTTTTTAATACAAGAACAATTTTACAAGAATGTCCAAAGGAATTCAACAACCTTTTATAATAAATGGAAAACGGGCGATGTAAAGGTTAAAACCTTCACAGGCGTAAGTTTTTCACAGCGGGAAATCTGAAATTGCGGAAAACTTTCATTTTAATTCCAAAACAGAAAAAACAGGCCAAATTTTCGTAAAGAGTTTTACTTGCATTAAACAATATTGTCAACAATTTTTCCAAAACAGAAAAATATCAGATACTCTTGTCAATATATGCCGAAAGTACTAAAATTGAATTGTCCCTATTCGGACAAGTACTAAATGAGGAGATAATGAAATGGATATTTCAGCACTATCTTTGGTAATCAGCCCGAAGACCGGTGAAGAGATGAGTATTGCCTCACTCGCAGTCCCCGCAGGTGATCCGTTTTACGATGTACTCACAATCGTAGGCGGTCTCTTCTGGACAATAACCTATATACTCATCATCTACTACGGTTTCAAACACAAGACTTCCGGTATGCCTCTTCTGGTTCTCGGCCTCAACTGGGCCTGGGAATTCATCTTCGCCTTCTGCGGCACACCCTTCGTTCCCGCGGGAAGCATGCTCGACCTTACCGGACAGACAGCAATGCAGAGAGGCGTAAATGCCGTCTGGTTCCTGTTCGACTGTGTAATCCTCTATCTGAAGTTCAGATACGGCAGAGACGAGTTCGAGGCCTCCATGCCTCACGCTCCGAAGAAACTCTTCTATCCTCAGCTCTGCTTCATCCTGTTCTGTTCCGTATGCGCGGTTCTCTTCAGTATCAATGAATGGAACGACCACAACGGTGTCTATGCCGCATACATCCAGAACATCTTTATCTCATCACTCTTCATACCTATGCTCTACAGAAAGGGTAGCGGCGCAGGACAGTCCATGTACATTGCAATCTGCAAGTGCATAGGAACAATCGCCCCGGGTATCCTCGGTGCACTCGTAATGATACGCGAATACGGCGCGAACTGGGCTATCTTCGTTGATTTCAAGTTCATGCCTCTCATGAAATTCCTCATCGAGGCCTGCCTCGTATTCGACATCATCTACATCATCGCCCTCTACAACATGCTCAAGAACCACGACCACGTCAATCCCTGGACCAGAAAACCTCTTCCGGGCTACAAGTGGGCAGACGGCGACACAATGCACATAACCGCAGTTCCCGTCGCGGAATAAACCAAACAAAAACAAAATACAAAACCAAAGGCCCCCACAGCATACGCTGCGGGGGTCTTAGGCTAAAAGGAAATGTTAGCAAAGAACTGAATCTTTTTCTTTTTTATTGCTTGTCAATGCAATTATTGCAACACCGCCGAATGCGGATATGACAAACATGATGAGAATCGAAGGAATCTGAACATTTGCAGATCCGTCCGTATTAGCGATGACTTCTTCTTTATTCGTTCCGAAATATTTACTCCCATATTTTATTACTTGTAATATTTTTAGTCAAGTGTCTATTTGTTGTCAGGGGGCGTTTCGTTTGTTTCGGAAAATTCCGGGCGAGTTTTATCAAACTTTCGGAAAAATCCGGGCGAGTTTCAGTAAGCTTTCGTCAAATAGACTTTGAGGTGTGAGTTAACTGTAGTTTGTATGTTTTCGGCGGTTGAAGTACACCACTGCTTTGAGAGGCCGGCTTTGATGCCTACTGCGAGGAGATCATCTTTTGTCGGATCGGCACCGTTGCCGTTTACCGAGGTTGTGTGTTCTCCGAAGTATGTTGTGCTGTAGGTCAGGTCATAAGCAGGCGACAGGCGCCAGACGGACTGCTTTTCGTCAAAGAGGAAAGAGAAGTTTTTCGTGTGGTCGTCCCGGTTGTGAGCAAATACATTGAAACACATACGACGATACATATCTTCGACATCCTGTCTGTTTTCACGGGTCAGGATGCGAGTGAGCTTCATCAGGTCATTGTAATCCGCACTCGGAGCATTGAAGTCAAGTTCAAGAAGCGCTGCAACGGAAAGCATGTGAATTCTCTTTGTTTTTCCGTCTTTATCCTTTTCACGGTCAAATCTTTTTATACCGAAATAGCCGTCGCATTTCTTTGAGGGAAAGAGTTTATGGGGCGGCATGTTTATGCCACAGGCGGCGGCACAGACGGCGTAGTCAAATTCCTGTTTGCCGAAGTTTTTCGGATCGTTTGAAGCACGGAATTTGACGATCCAGTCCTCGCCGTCTGCGACGGCAAGGACCTTCGGCCTTGTGCCGCCGCTTGAACCGCCCATAAGGAAAACGGTGTCCAGATCATCGACCGGTTTTGAGAGCAGTATCTTTGAACAAAGATCTGCCAGCTTGTCAAAATCGGTATCGGAAACTGTGGTTTTGAATGTCTCTTCCGGATGGAAAGTAAGCGCTCCCATTCCGGATGTGCCGACTATACTGAGGCGGTCAAGTATACCGATTTCATCCGGGTTTATTCCCTGTGATACAAGCATACGGTCAACAAGCAATTTGCCCCACGAGTCAGGCAATGCATCTCCGAATGCTCCGAAAAGGCCGCCGAAGTTTCTGTTTCGGGGTATAAATACACCTTTGCGAAGAGGGAGAGAAAACGGATTTATTGAGAATCCGTTTTGCAGCCACTCTTCGCTGTATTCAAAAGCAACTTTGTTTTGGTCGGGACCTGATTCTATAAGCGCAAGGGTACCGACAAACCGGCCGTCAAAGCGCACTTCAAGTCTCTTGTTTCTGTTCATTTATAACCTCCTGAATACTGCTGTACACAGTGGAAGTAAAAAGGTTCCTGAGTTCGTCTTCACAGCCGAGAGCCATGGTAATTTTGGTAAGGGAGAGCAAAGATATCTCCCCTTTTTGTTCAAAGCGCTTTATCGAGCCGAGGCTGACGCCGCTTTGAACACTCAGCTGCTCCTGAGATATCTTTTTTCTCCTGCGAATATCCCGAAGTCTTTTTGACAATTTGCTGTCCAGTTCATCTGCGGTCTCCCAGGCAAGACCCGAAGGGCTATTTGTTATATCCACTTGAAAGTTCTCCTTTATTATAGATAAAATATTAGCTGTTTTTATGGTTTTTATTTAATAATAGATAAAATATTAGTCGATAAAATGATAACACATTCTGAAAATAAAAGCAATCGCTATTGACATAAGCGGTTAGCCGTTGCTAAACTGAAAGTGGTGGTTATATAAAGGCATTTTTCCTTGGGAGTTTTTGTTATGGGTAAAAAGAAAGAGATTACTGAAGCCGTGCTTGCGCTTCATCGAAGCGTCAAGCGTACGAGTACGCTTGGTTCGTGGCACGGCGACGACAGGGCGCAGGGTCGCACTCTGAAAGTCATTTCAGAGAATGACGGAGCCAGTGCCACAGAAATAGCACGGCTGTTAAACTTAAGCCCGTCCTCTATGTCAGACAGGCTTTCGCGTCTTGAAGAGGATGGAAATATTGTGCGCAAGCGCGACAAAAAAGATATGCGTGTTGTACGCGTATTCATAACCGCAAAAGGCAAAAAGATTGTCGAGGAGCGCTCAAATGTCGGCACCAAAAACGGCCCGGATTTTACAAAAGTTCTGACAAAGGAAGAACAGAAAACCTTTGTCGAACTCTGCAAAAAACTTACAAAGAGTCTCGACGATATCTACTTCACCGAAAAGAGCAAGTTACTCGAGATTAAAAAGCTCGAGCTTGAACTTGACGAATTCAAAAAAGCCGACACGGATGCCGGCTGATAAAACAGAAGTTAAGGCACAGCCTCCCGGCTGTGCCTTTGTTTTATTGTTTCTGACAGAGGATGCCGTTTTCAAGCCAGCGGCGATAGAGGCAGTTGTAGCAGCTCCTGTCTTCGGAGATGCGTTCCTCTTCGACGTCGGGAGTGAAGTCGGGGCAGCCTTCCTTGAAAATGAGGTCGCCGCCGAGCCAGCGGGCCTTGTTCTTCTCCATTATCTGCCAGATACCGTTGTCATCTTTCTTGTCAACGATGATGGTAAGTTTGTGATTTATCAGAGAGACTTTAGGTTTCTTTTCGAGATAAACCTGTTCGTCCGGGTTTAAGATGTTTCCTTCTTTGTCCAAAACTACATCTATCAGGGGATTCTTTGTAAGCTCTTCGACTTTGTGAACACACTCATCGTCGAGGTGTTTGGGCTTGCCCTTTAAGGTGCCGTCGTTGCCCCAGTAGCGCAGGCCTACGCCGCCGAGGGCGCCTATTACGCCGTCACCGGTACCTCCGGTCTCGGTGAGAAAGACATGCGCGGCCTCGGCGGTCTCATACGCCTGCGCCTTAGTCATAACGCGGCGTTTGCATTCCTTGCCGAAACTTACGAGCAGATCTGCGTCCATCTCTGCCTTGTCGGCAATGCAAAGGCCGGGATCCGACTCAGGCGCACTCTCACTTTTTATGTGGGCAATGAGGTCCGCTTTGAGGGATTCCATGTCCGTATCATCAGGCACTGTACACTCAAATCCCATAGAGCTGTTATGGGAAGTATAGGGTATATCCGGATGAATTAAAAACTGATGTCTGGTGACATATGTGGTCTCTGCAAAGTATTTTACCTTTACAAGCTCCATCAATTCTTCCGCTATAGCCCCTGTACCCTTCTCAGATGTCGCAGAATCAGTGTCGTCTATAAAGATTATAAGTTCCATACTTCTCTCCTATTCGTATACGAAGTCTGCGGCGGTTTCTCTCATGCCGCGGCCCGTAAGTATCTTTTCTACTGTTTCATCGTCAAAGTCCAGATTGAAGTATTTAAGATAATAATCATGTACCAATAAAGGTAAATCCAAATCTTCAAACCTGTCAGGATAGATGAGCTGCGCGAGGTACAGAGCGCCCATCTGGGGTTCCATTGAGCCGTGGTGACACCAGCGGGTCGCGCCTATGGGCAGAGTGTATACTCTGTCCTCAAGCACGGCGCGGAGCGATGCCCAGCGCGGCTGTGTTTTTATATAGTCTGTGACGAGGTACTCGTTACAGAGGATTACGTCGGGATCCCAGTTGTAGATCTCCTCAAGCGTTACCTGTGTATTCTTTGTGCCGTCATAAAGGCCGGCCTCTACGGCTACATTGCCTACATTGGCTATTTTGAAAATTTCAGCGACGAAGGATCTCTCAATATCAGTTACAGTCGCCTGGTTTAAGGAATGATAGGCATGAATGATTTCATCTTCAGGAATATCCTTTACCCTTTCGGTGACATAGACAAAAGTATCGTCCATATATTTCAGATACTCTTCCGCCTTCTCCTGTTCTTCAAAGAGATTTCCCATTACCGTTATTGCGGTTTTCAGTTCGTCTATCGTATAGTAATCGACTACGAGGTACGGAACCTTCATCTTCTCGAGTTTTTCCCGCTCCGACTCACGCTCATAGACATCGCGTTTCATGAGGACGACATCCGGTTCGAGTTTTGCGAGTTCCTCTATGTTTATCGCGCCTTCGTTATACGGGTTCGATGTCTTCGCTATCTCAGGATATTTCGTAAGCATCAGGGCATCCCTGCGGACACCGTCTGCGGCTGAAATTATCAGATCACCCTTGTCCAGCATCGCCATCATGTGCGATGTAGAAGCGTACAGACAGGATACTCTCTTTATCTCAACAGGAACCTTTACCTCCCTGCCGAGGCAATCCACAACCGTCCTTGTCTCTCCCTTGGGAGACAAGTCATACGGTGACCTGCTGCAGGCAGAAAAAGAGAGGGCCATGCAGAGCAGGAGCAAAAGCGCCAAGCACTTTTGCAAACCATTTCTTTGCATGCCCTCATCCCCTTTACTTTTCGTTATACAGCGGAATGATATACTTCCGCTCTCCGTCCTTTGTAGATGCCACTTCCGTGACAATATTGAATACTTTCAGAAGATTCTCTTCAGACAATACCTCTGACGGTGTGCCGATCATACCGAAGTGACAGTCACTCATCAGCGCAACCCTTGTGTTTACTCCGGCATTTTCGAGATAGTACGCCTGGTTTAAGAAGTGGGTTGCCATAATTATCGAGATTTGCTGTTCCTTCACAAGCTTCGCAATTATCTCCATAACATTCAGCTCGTGGCGGAAGTCCAGATGAGCCGTGGGTTCGTCCATTATCAGAACGTCGGCCTTCTGACACAGCGCGCGCGCTATAAGGACGAGCTGCAGCTCTCCGCCGGAGAGCTTGCTGTAGTCGCGCGTCTCAAACCCCGAAAGGCCGACCAGCGACAGACATTTGCGGGCATAGTCACGCTCCTCCTCCGTCGGAGGTTCAAAGACCCTCTGCTCATAGGTACGGCCCATTGTGACTATGTCCAAAACGGTATATCCGAAAGTGATCTTATGATTCTGCGGAACATACGCAATATGTGAAGCAAGTTCACGAGCCTTAAATTCACTGATTGATTTATCAGCTATCAGGATATCTCCCGCCTCAAGTTTGTTGAGCCCCAAAAGGCAGTCTATGAGTGTGGACTTGCCACAGCCGTTCGGACCGACAATGCAGAATATCTCTCCGCGCTCAACAGAAAAATCAATGCCGTCGAAAACATGCTTTTCGACACCCTTTTTACTCCTGTATGAGAAGGCGGCGTCTTTGACTGTGAGCAATGCCATTACCATCCACCGCCTTTCGTTTTCTTAAGGAGGTAGATAAAGAAGGGACCGCCGACGATAGCGGTGACAATACCGAGAGGTATCTCACCGGCTGTCAGTGTTCTGCAGATCGTATCCACCAAAACCATAAAGCATGCGCCTATGGAAATACTCGCGGGCACAAGCCATTTATTGTCATTTCCGAAAATCATCCTGCAGATATGCGGAATGATGAGGCCTATCCATCCTATGACACCACTGACACAGACAGCGCCCGCGGTGGCGAGTGTGGCGCAGGAAATTACTGCAATTTTGTTTGCACCGACATTAAGTCCAAGCGTCTTTGCTTCTCTGTCGCCCATCGAGAGAACATTGAGTCTGTATCGAAACAGTATCATACCGAGCATACCGAGAACCATCGGGATGCCCGCAAACCAGATATCGGACGTCTTCGTCGAGGCAAGGCTTCCCATGAGCCAGAAAGTGATTGCAGGAAGCTGTGTCTCTGTGTCGGCAAGATATTTAAGTAAAGACAGTAACGCGGAAAAGATGGACTGAATTATTGTACCGCCTAAAATCAGCGTCACTGTCGGCGAGCCGCCCGCTATCTTGCCGACGAGATAAGCGAGCACAACCGCCAGCACACCGAAGCCGAAAGAGAAGCCCGGTGTAAATACAGTTGTACCGAAAATAATAATCGAGAGCGCAGCACCAAAGCCGGAACCCGCGGACACACCGAGCATGCCCGAAGACACCAACGGGTTTCGAAACAGGCTTTGGAAGCACGCGCCTGACGCCGCGAGCGACGCCCCTACAAGCAATCCTTGCAGGGCCCGCTGCGCTCTGATACTCATTACCACCGCATAAGTCTGCTGACTTACCGCTCCCATATCACACGTAAAGAACGCCTTAAAGCACCCCAAAACCTCACCAAGTGACACAGGATACCGACCTATACAGATAGTCCCCAAAAAGAACACAACAGGCAGCGCAACAAGCACCAAAACCTTTAAGACATTATCAAATGAACAAGTCTTTCTCACGTCTGCTCCTTACAAACTCAACCGCGCCGCAAAGCACACCGAAACCGGCTACGCTTATACCGACAACCTTTACCGTATCCTCATCCAGATCAGAAGACAACTCTGACAAATCAATCGGCCCTACAGTTATACCCTTTTTCTCAGCATCCTGCATTACCCGATCTTTTGTTATCTTATCATTGTTTTCCAATTTGGTTGAATCATTAATTTCATTTCCATTGTAATCATCAGTTTTGACCATTACATCCTCATTATCATTCGCATCATTATTACCTTTTCCGCTTTCATACTCAAAGACACCAAAGTTTCCCATTTTAGAAGTGAAAAAAATTTGTGTGCCGTTTGAAAGGCTGGATTGTATTACAGATGTGTCGCCATTTCCATCTACATGATATACTGAAGTTTTTAATGGATCCAAGGGAGAAATCACAGGTATTTGTATTCTTAAATCCGAAGAAGGGGACACTTCTTTATTATTTGAAAAGAATTTAATTACATATATAACCATTCCACCAATTTCTTCTGATTGTTTTGCAACAGTATTTTTATATGTAGATTCATTTTCAGAAACCTGTGCCACATATAACACTGTCTTAGCAGGAAGAGACCCCTTTTCTGCAACAACTATAATTCCCGTTGCAGAATCATAAAAACGAATCTCTCCTTTTGTGACTTTTGAAGCTTTTACCGCCTCTATAGCTTGACGAAGTTTTATTACATACGCATCTACAATTGATTGATCTGTATTTTTATTAACATTTGTTTCAGCATCGTTAATTACAGAAGCAAGATTTTCGACTTCAGCCGCACCATATTTTCCAACTGTTTTGCCGGTTTTACTTTTCGTTTCACTATATAATTCTTTAGCTTCTTTCAAAACCATATTAAATGTTGCCAAATCGGTTTTTGCTCTTACCATTTCCTCCTCAATAGATTGAATTAAACTCTTTATATCTGCGTCCGCATCATCCTGCAACTCATATCGAATCACATTGTTAACCCTGTCATTATACTGTGCAAGAATATCTGCCAAACGAGTGCTGCCTGTGCTGTCAATTTGCGCCTGAACTTTTGGAACCTCGGCTTCCCATGCAGAAATATCTGCATATGTCTGAATATGATATCTAAACGGCAGGTAACTTACATTATAAGAACCATCTGCATTTTTACTCCAATTTGGAAAATAATACTCATTATACTTGTGAGATTCATACCAATTTGCTTCAGCCGGATCATTAAATGCGCGACCTTGATCAAAGGCTAAAAAACCGGTTTCATTTTCTGCAACAACACAAGTTCCGCCGTTATTTGCGTATAAACCACTTAAGTAAGCAAATTCATAATACGTTCCCGGCTCCAGTTTCAAAGTTTTAAAACGAATACACCAATTGTTTGGCGTGTCATTTGGTGTTGTTATTGCTGTTCCGTCCGGGAATAGAGTTCCAAGGGATAATATAGACAATCCACTATTAGCGCTCTTTTTATAATAGCCTGCAACAAATGAATATGCTTCCTGCACACCATTTGAAACTAAGGCTCTGATTTCAGCGACATCATTATAATCGATATAAGAGAGTCCATTATCACCAGAATAAACCGGAGATTGATCTTTATCTCCAATGGGCAGAGTATATTGACTGGCCAACCACACTTTTGATCCATCATTTAACAAAGCATAATATCCTCGAGGGCGTTGAAGCTTCTTAACATCTCCAGAACCATCAAATTGTCTTATAGCAGCAAAACCATTAAACGTTGTGATAACAATAATTACGACTATTGTCAATGTTATAAGTAATAGTTTTCTAAATACTTTCATTTTTACTGCTCCTATGCTAAAATTAGAACATATTATTTGCGAGGAAAAACTAATGAAAAAGATACTATCATTTATCTTTGTTTTTTTATCAATAATGCTTATTATTCCAGTCTATTGTATTGCTGATGGATTTGAACTCGTCAGTTCAAATGTAGTCGATGGTGACAAAAATATACCAAAAGATATCATAATCGAACTTGTATTCTCATCAAACATGACCGATATCAGTGTTCTGTCATATAATAAAGATTGCTTTTCACTTTTTGATTCGGAAAACAACAGCATTCCAATAAAGCTTGTACTCCCTGACACACAAGTACAGCAGACTTTTAAAAAACAAGCCTTCATCTATCCTTTGAAAGAACTGCAACCGGGCGAAAACTATCGAATCCTCATTTCTCAAAAACTGATGGACAAAAACGGAAATCAACTCGGAAGGGATTATATAATATCGTTCAATGTGTCAACAGACGAATCCTTAACCACTCCGCCAAACGAAACCCTCTCTAAACTTGGAGAGGACACAACCATTTTTCTTGTAGATAATGACAATAGTGAAAGTTTGACCGATAACACCAAACAACCTGATACAACAAAAAAAGAACCTGTTAATTCAAATCAGACCAGTTATATAATGCAAATTAGTATTTTCTTAATTGCGATAATAATCGTTTCGTTTACCCTACTAATATTAAAAAGCAAAAATTTCCAAAACTAAATCGTCTTTACAAGTCTCAGAACGTATTCTGAGACTTGTTTTCTTTTTTCTTCCGTTAATCCGTTTAAACTGTACCGTTCTTCGTACACAAGATTAAGATAATCATCAAACTC
This sequence comes from Clostridia bacterium, assembly GCA_017451425.1. Classification (GTDB taxonomy): domain Bacteria; phylum Bacillota; class Clostridia; order Oscillospirales; family Acutalibacteraceae; genus UBA1227. Next base: position 37,813 of record JAFSPP010000012.1, read on the forward strand.
TTTACCAAAATTTAAAGAATACAAATTGTCAGAATCAAATACATATTTTTTTCTCATCAATCTTTTTAACAGATACTTATAGCCAACGAAAGTGCTTTTTTCAGAATCTGCTTTTTTAATCGTTTTTAACAACATATGCCTGTTTAGAATCACGAGTACTGTAATGCACACTGCTATAACAACAAATATTATTCCAAGTAAAATAATTGTATTTGTCCTATCATTCTCACCATATTCAGACGAATCGTTACCCGACTCAACATTATCATGATAAATATTCTTCTCCTGAATCTTAGTCCGATCGGTTATCATTGTCTTTTTCTCTGATTCCTCTTCGTATAAATCGTAAAAACCCGGAACAACTTCAACAGGAATCCATCCTATCGTATCAACAAAAATTTCAACCCAAGAATGATATGCTTCAGTGAAAATTGCATATTTAATATTATCCCTGTCAAACACTTCATCATAATCATATACAGCGTCAGAAATATAATAACCTTTGGCGAGTCTTGCCGGAACACCGCAAAAGCGGAATGCGTTTACTGCTTCTGTGCAGTAGTCAAAGCCGTCCTCGTAAGTACCTTCATCAAACATCTTGCGAACCTGGAATACAACGTCCTTATAACGCTTTCCTGAGAACTCGCTGTAAGGAGAAGAGTCAAAGTCTTTTGGTACACTCAGATACTTGTCATAGACAAATTTCCTGTAGAGCATTTCAGACTCATTCTCATCAACTACTGCCCATTTCTCAAGGTCAGAGTCTGCATAATCAACAAAAGTTCCTTTATAAGCATTATAGGAATAATTGCGCTGGCCTTTAATACCTTTGGCAACTATGAAGTTTTCAGAAAAACTGTTCTTTTTAAACGCATCGTCTATAACAACCTCATAAGGTACAAGCAGAGTTTTGCTTGAAAGAGATACATTTTCTATCGTGATATTTAAGAGTTTGGTGCCGCTGCCGGTACGCTCGATATCTTTCTCGTAGAAAGGATAAAGTTGTGCACAGGGGTAATAGTTATCTTTTGCAAGGTACTGCAAAAGACCCAGATACTCACCTGTGTACGCCTTTTTGTCAAGTACTTCAGTTGAGGTCCTGAAATAAAGACCTTTGGGGTCCTCGTTTGAAGTTATATAAAAAGCTACTTCTGAAGTGTCGTCACCTGCAAAGCGGGCAGTTTCGACTTTGTTGTTTACAGAGTTGTGAATTCTTGTCATCAAAGACCAGGAAGTAAACGACGAAAGAATAAAGCCGAGTATCAGAAGGAATACCAGAAGAATCGAGATTATCTCAACAAAAAGGAAATGAGTTCTGGAAAGAGCATTTGCGTTTCTTGTGCCCCAGACCATAATCCAGAGGCAGAGCGAAAGGATAAAGAAGCAGAATGCCCAGGTGTTGGCCGTGAGGCCGAAGAGCAGGCCGAAAAGAATAAATACAACACCAAGCCAGGCAGCGCTCGAAACGAAGAGCGCTGACGTCAGGAACATCAGAAGAGTAAGGCCTGCGTAAAGATAAAGCGATTCTTTGCCGCTCGGTATTTCAGCGTTAAACGGAACCATTACGAGTCCGTTTTCAGAGTTTAAAGCATCAGCGACAAAATTGGCAATAAACATAAATGCTTTGCCAAAAAAAGAATAGCCAATCAAAAGGCAAAGTGCTGTAAGCATCAGAGCATAGAACAGAGTAAACTTTCCGAAAGTCTTATTTCTGCTTACGAAGAATATAATACCCTGCGTGACAACTGCCAAAACTATGGGAACAATACCGAGTTTCATTCCCAGCAGTGACATAAAGGTAAGCCAGAATGAAACATTAAGGCACAAAACCGTAAGTAAATTGATTACTGCGGTTTTTCTGCCTTTTTCTGTTTTAGAGACATCTAAAACTTTAAGTTCCAATCGGTTTTCTTACCCTCTCTGATATTGCAGACCTTGACCGGTTGTACGAGTGACAGGCGTTCAACCCGCTCCTCATCAACAATCGGTGTGACGTAAATTAGCGTTGAGTTTTTATTTCTCTCCGTATCGGCCATAAAGCGCGACAATGCTTCGAAATGATCAAAATAAAAACCGGAAGCCAGGAAACGAAGTTTTGCGTTTTCCAGAACTTCATAATCCGTGATATTCAAAGATACAGATTCATCTGCCGCTCCGTCATACCATAAAAGTGTATGCATGACACCTATGTCCAGAAGCGCCTTTGAGACATTTAAAGTGTACTCTGCGCACATCTCAATACTTTGGGGTGTTGAGGAAATCAGTTCCGTCAGGAGCACCACAGAGAAATTCAGAGGCCTTGAGAACTCCTTTATCATAGGGTTGTCATATTTGCCCGTAAGTTTCCAGTGGATTCTTCTGACATCATCACCGGGAACATACTCTCTGATATCGAACACTTCACTGGGATCATTTCCCGCAAAATCTTCAGAGAACTTGGTGGACTCACCCTCGACTTCGTTGGTTTCAAGAGCGGTCACTGTACAACCCATATCCCGAGACAAAACAAACGTCGTCTCCTCTGCCTCTATAGGCAAGGAATAAGAGACCAGTTTGAACGCGTCAAAAACCCTGACATCCTTTACAACCAGAAACAGTCTGCCGACACCGAGTTTTTTTAGCTCGAGCACACAGTCTGCCGAGCCTTTGCCGCCTACGGCGGACTCAAAGGCCAGGTCTATGCTCTCGCCTGTCAGAGTGTTTGTGACATCAAGAACAGCTCCTATGGCGGCTATCGGAAAAACATTCAGGTTGCTGAGTATTACCTTTATTTCAATACTCTCATCTTTTTCAACAGTCTCTGCGGTTTCCAGTTTTATCGACAAGTCCTTGTAGGACAAATACGACAAAAGAAGTGAAACCAACGGTATAAAGATACCTGTACAGAGCAGAATAAGCGAGAGCTTATTATTTATGTACACCTCTGCCGCGAACAGTAAAACAAGCAGCAGGACATACGCAATTCTTCGTTTAATCATTTACGGGGTGAAGGTGTGGGAATCGAATTCAACAGTTCTGTCAAAACAGTCTGTGCGCTCGTCTTCTTTATCCTTGCCTTCGGCGTCAGGATAACCCTGTGCGCACAGACGTCAACAAACACATAATTTATGTCCTGCGGCACAACATAGTCGCGGCCGGAGAGGTACGCTTTGGCCTTCGCCATCTGTACCGTTGCCAGAGCGGCACGAGGACTTACACCCTGTTCAACATCGGTGAAACCTCTTGTCTTGTCGCAAAGCGAAGCTACGTATTCTATGAGCTCGTCATCAATATGCACCTTTGACACAGCCTCTTTCATTTCAACGATATCTGAAGTTGTCGCAACAGCAGATACAGAATCCAAAGGATCCTTTCCGAAACGATCCTTGACTATCTCAACAGTATTCTCGACTGAGGGGTAGCCGAGTGACAGGCGAACCATAAAACGGTCAAGCTGTGAGTCAGGCAAAGCATGAGTACCCGCAGAGCCCAGAGGGTTCTGTGTTGCTATGCAGACGAAAGGATCCGGCAAAGCAAGAGTTTTACCGTCAACAGTAATCTTGAGTTCTTCCATAGCTTCTAAAAGAGCAGCCTGTGTCTTTGCAGAAGTTCTGTTTATCTCGTCACCGAGGAAGAAGTTGCAGTAAACCGCACCCTTCTTGTAATCAAACTTTCCGGTCTCCTTGTTATAGACGGAAAAGCCGAGGACATCACTCGCCATCGTGTCAGGTGTGAACTGGACACGCTTGTACGACATACTCATGGCCTTTGAGAAAGCAAGAGCCAAAGTAGTCTTACCTACACCGGGCACATCCTCAAGCAATACATGTCCGCCCGAGAGTATCGTTAAGAAAACCTTCTCAACAACCTCGTCTTTTCCGACTATAACTTTCTTTACTTCACTTAAAATGGCTTCTGACTTATTTGTCATAAGGTTCCCCTCCAATGATTAACCCTTGTTACTGTAATGCTTAACTATGGCCTTAAGTTCCGTTTTAAGTTTTTTGCGACGTTTAAAAACTGCCCTTACTATTCTGTACACAAACAGAACAGGCAGAAGGAAAGGATACTTTGCATATGTGGGATAATAACTCTTTACGTTATCCCACGGCAGGAACAGACGGTTCCAGACGTACTTTAGAAATCCAAATCTGCCCTCCTGGGCATTAAGCTTGTTTTCAACTCTGTTTGCTATATTTCCGTAAGTGCCTGACGTAATAACATACTCAAACATTTCATTCTCTTCATCCGAGAACTCATTTCCCTCGAGCAGATCAAATGCCAGCTCGCGGAATTTTTCTTCAAATTCGGCAATACCCATTTTTCCGAGTTCGGTCTTTATGTATTCCATATCAACGGAATCAGAATACTTTTTCATAAAGACATAAGTATCAAACAGATAGCGCAGTCCTGTACCGCTTCCGCTGTAGTGCTTGTATGTGTGGGAAGTCACACATACATAAAAATCTTCCAAAGAGAAGTGACATCTGTACTTCTTGCCTTCATCACAGATCAAACGACTTCTGACATCCTGATAGTATTTAAAGATAGCTTCATTAAAGCTCTTGCTGTAAAGCATTATGTGCATCTCGAAATTGAATATCGGAGGCTTTCTGTAAACATCATTTACGGACACTCCGGACATACCCTTCAAAGTAAATCCGAGACCTTCCATAATAGTTTTACAATCTCCGATACGATTAACGTCAAAAAGGATATCAACATCCGACATCTGGCGCATGCCAATCTTCGGATACATATCCTTTAAGACCATGCCTCTCAGCGGCACGTGCCAGATACCTGCCTTTTCAAGTTCATCAGAAACCTTCGCACACTCAATATCAAAAGCCGCCACCTTGCGGATGGTTTTACCAAGAGACTGGGTAAACCGAGGATCTTTGACGCCGCAGCTCTCAAGAGCATAGGCAACAATGCCGGTTACAGAGTGCTTCTCCGTGACCTTGTACAGTATGTCAAGGTCCATACCCGACACTCTGTCAGCTTCAGGCGTTTCGCCGTTTATAGAGCATGCGGCGAGATATGCAACATCAAAAACTACTTTTCTGTACTCTTCACTTGTCATTGCATATCACCCCTGTCTCGGTAAACTCAAATACACTGTCACAGATAGAAAGCGCAGACTTTCTATGTGTGACAATGACGATAGTTGTATCTGTCATAGTCCGAAGGTTATCCAGAAGCTGCTGCTCTGTTGCCGCGTCAAGCGCGCTGGTGGACTCGTCCAGCAACAGAACAGGGCAGCCGGAGAAAACAGCCCTTGCGACAGCAAGACGCTGCATCTGACCCTCAGACAAACCTGAGCCCAGTTCTCCCAAAACTGTATCAATACCGTCCTTAAGTTCCAGAACAAAGTCCTTTGCGCAGGCAACTTCAAGAGCGTGGAGGATTCTTGAATCATCCCTGGCATCAGCAGGGCTTGCAAGAGAGACAACTTCCCTGACAGTGCCGCTCATAAGGCCGTTGCCCTGCGGCACATACGCAAAGAGTCTGCGGTATGAGGAGTCAAGCGAAAACAACTTGCCAGACTTATCCGCAAAATATCTCTCTCCCGAATCAGGAGAATAAATACACATGAGGAGTTTCAAAACAGTTGACTTGCCGCAACCGCTCTCACCTGTAAACGCAGTGTGTTTACCCTTCTCGATACAAAGACTGATGTTTTCAACCGCAGCATCAACATCCGACTCATATGCGAAAGAAACGTCCTTCAAACCGAAAGAAGAAAGCTCATTCTCATAAAACGAGGAGATTTCCGCCAATGACTTAGGTGAGAAATCATCATCCTTGAAGTCCTCAGCCTCCATAAGTCTCTCGGCACTTGCGATAACCGCAAAGTACTGCGGCAGATATCCGGAGATATTTGCAAACGGAGCCTGTATCTGAGTTATAAGCTGTGTGATAGCGGTAAGTGTACCGAAAGTTATCGTGCCGTTTATAATCCCGAATCCGCACCAGATAACGCCAAAGAGGTACATACCGCTCATGAGAGCACCGAAACCTATGTTACAGAAATTTGAAAAGCGGTTCTTTTTCATTCGTGCCGCTTTGTGCGAATCCATTCTGTCATACGCAGACTCAAGAGTCTGCTCCTCAGCGACAAACGAGCGGACGATCAGAAGACTGACGATTCTTTCATGAATGAAAGATCTGAATCTTCCGTCCGCCTCCTGCACTTCCTTGTGCATCCTTTTCAGAACCTTTCTGAAAAGAAAACTGAAAACGATAAGCACAAGACCAGCCAGAAGGACAAACAGCGCAAAACGGGGCTCAAGTATTAAAATCATGACAACGGCACTGATAAGTTTTACGGACATACCGAACAAACCGGGCAGTATATCCGCGTAACCGTTTGCCACAACCGTGGTATCGCTTGTAAGCCTGTTCAGCCACTCCCCGGAGTGTACTGAACTTACCTCTGAATAATCCTTTTTTAATAAGGTTTCAAAAAGGCGCGCCTTAAAAATGTTCTCAAAAGTAGCTTTTGTATACTCGGTAAGTCGACGTACTAATGCCCTAAGCAAAAGCTGAACAACAACAAGGAGAATTATAAACAGAACATACCGCAGAAATGAATCTCTGTCCCTGTCAGCGGCGGAGTCGACAATGCCGCGAAGCAACAGTGCATAAAGGACTCCCGACGCGCCGTAGACAGCCTGAACCAGAGAAAGGATAAGCACATATCCTTTCTTTTTACCCGGAACAGTATATACCCATTTCAGCGCGGTATTCTTCACTTTATAATTCTCCGAACAATTCTCTTGAACTTAAACCATACCCGTTTCAAAAGCACACGCAAACCGACAGTGTGCAGTATACAAAACGAGTATGCCCTGTATCTGAAATCAGAAATACCGTATTCCCTGCCGTTCCTGACAAAACCTGTCATGACGGCAATAATATCCTCATCCCTAATTCCGTACTCTTTATACAAACAGTTGTCACCCAGTATGACATAGTCATCCGGGCGCACTTCTACTATTCTGTGTAAAACATATTTATCGGGAGGTCTGCGGTAAAGTACCACATCCCCGACTTTAAGCCTCTCTGAACCTTTAGGCGAAGCGATAAACAGATCCTTTCCCTGACGCAGAAGAGGCATCATACTGGTGCCGACGTTACTGTACGTCAGCGTACCGTATTCATCCAGATAATCCTCGTAAGAAAAAACCATACTACTCTTCCAGCGCCCCTATACCGCGAAGCTTTTCAAGTGCAACAGAGACATCTTTTTCAATTACCTCACGCGGAGCATCAAATCTCGAGCACAAAGCTGAAACGAGTTCCTCATAAGAAATATCTTCCGACAAAAGGTCAAGTATGGCTCCAAGAGTCTTGTTGCCTCTCACCACACCGGAAAAATCCGCCGCCCCCGTAGGAACCAGAACAGTGTTGTCTCCGCTGCCGTGCACCAAAAACAGATTACTGAGTTTCATAAACACTCACCCTTTCATCGTATTAAAAGACAACTCTGCAGCTGAAATATCCTTGTTGCAGCAGAGCTTCCAGAAATCCACTGAATTCTTCATCCTGTCAACAAGTTCCAAAGTACAACTTAAAGAACCCGCATCCAAAGGCCTGTAGGTCTGCTGAATCAATATGGGGTATGCTGATTCAAAATCCAAACGAACAATGCTGTTTTCCGAGGCACGCTCGATAATGCAAACACTCTTCAGCAAAACAGAAGTGTTTGTGCTGAGTCTGTGTTTGCCGTCCCATGGCGTGCCGTACGCAACAACACCAGAATCAGCAACCTCAAGGATAGGCTTGTCATCATTTATCATAACAACCTTATCCCCTAAAAGTTCTCTCCAAAGCGCAGCATGTGTGCTCTTTCCTGCCCCGCTCTTTGCCGTAAACAGATATCCTACCCCATCCACAGCCAGACAAGACCCATGAAAAAGCATCTTACCACGATAAGGCAGTTCTTCAGCAATCTTCCGATAAACCGCCAAAGTCTCATAGTACCCAAAAGAAAACTCTCCATCCGTAGTCGACCTTGACCGTTCAAACTCAATATCCGCTAAGCTCACAGCAACGCTGAAATCAACGGAAGAAGCATCAACAACATACTCCCCACAAAGCCTGTGAACATCCTCATACAGCGACTCAACCAAAACATTAAGCCCTGCTATCCTATAAACACCATTCATAAGCTTTAAGGTACTGCAGGGAGATATACGTCTCCGCTCCCAGAAACATTAATGTCGCTTCCGGGTTTGTCAGAATTATAATTATCCTCACCTGAAGGGACATCTATAACAGGCAGTTCTATAGCAGAACTGTCATCATCTGAATTCGAACCGGTACTGTTTTCTTTTTCATTACCGTCGTTGTTTACTTTATTCTCATTTAAGTCTGTAGTGTCAGCAGCATCTTTTTCAGCACTTACAGAAGTCGCGTTATCAACATTTTTACGATTTTCTGCGTTATCAGCCTTTTTATCAAGGAAGAAAAAAACAACAAACATAATAATTGCCAAAACAATACAGCAAACGGCTATGACTACACGTTTTTTCATAAAAACAGATCCTTCTCAAAACTTCAAAAAAGGAGCGGAAAAACGGATTTCCGCTCCTTTTTATTGTGCTTTATTTACGGTAGAGGATCAACAATTACATCACCACTTGCGGTAATAACATCTTCTGCATCAAACTCAATAACTTCAATATTTAAAGCTTCATACTTTTCCATAATAGTATCTCTCCTCTTACCATTAAGCATTAGCATCTGCATATGCTTCTACAGCAACATAATAGTTGTAGATAGAAGTAACTGCAAGTTTCTTCTCAAGTGCAAAGCCGTCTGTATCCATAGCTGCCTTAATATAAGTAAGCGGGCACAGATTTACCTTTGCCTGAGCATTTTCTGAGTAATCTGTTCTGACTTTAACATCAAACTTCTTGTCAAAATCAGCAATTGCGATACTGTCTGTCTGCTTACAATACCATGTCTCTGTGCCAAGTGTTACTGCATTAACCTGATTTGAGGTAATGTTAACACCATCTGCAGGCTTGAAATAAACATTCATCTTAGTATCAGAGTTTAATACCAATGCATATTTTGCTTCATCAATACCGGTATTTGACAGAGTCTTTGTTACGGCATAACTATCACCAATAGCAGTTGAAGCTGTCGTTACATCAGAAGCCTCAAGCTCAGTGTATGCACTCGCTATATCTGTATGGTTATTCTTGCCATCAGTCCAACCTGAATTCTGCATATAATAACCATAGTCACTGATGCTCTTTACAAGAGTCAGAAGTTCATCACTTAAAGTTGACGAAGGATTATTTGCCTTATCATTTACAACATAATCGCAATAATCTTTGACCTTGTATGTATCAACAAGTGTCTGGTTATCACCATAATGAAGAGTTGCAGTTATATCATCGTTAATCTCAAGTGCATTAACCTTACAAGTGAACCAGTATGTTCCATCACCATTATCTGTAGCATCAGCAATAGCCATAGTCTGTGTTCTGCCATCAGCTACTGCAAAGTCCATATAAGCGTCAGTTGTATCTCCGCCTCTGAAATTGACCTTAAACATTACACCTATTTCACCGGAAAGGACAAGTGAATGGTTTGCAATAACGGGTGTTGCAGGAATCACTAATTCAAATATAGCATCACTGGCGAACTGTCCCAAAGAACCCGACTGTGAACCGCTTTTTACAGCGACCAGGTATACACCCGAAGTAGGAATTCTGTCTGCATTAACTTTAAAATCAACCCAACCATCTTGATAATCAGAAGGACCAAAGGTCAAACCGTTTTCTGTCTTTCCACTTCCGCTAATGCTTCCCGTAGCAATTGGTGTTGTCAAATTGTCTTCTGAATAAACCTCTATGTTAAAGACATTAGCCTTTCTTCCACCGCCGGGAACAGCATACTGGGCAACAAAGCTGCTTTGTGTGACATCATATGTACCGATAACTATTTTTCCGCTTTCAGGATCAACATATGCTTTATCATTTTCAGCTGTAACACTTGCAAGAACCGGATGACCGGTTGAACTATAGTTTGAGGGCATTAATTCTAACACACGATTATTGGCATTGTCCCGTACCTCAACATTTGCAACTGCTGTCTTTCCTCCATCGGCGGTTGTAACAGTAACAGTTGTTTTACCAACGGAAACAGGAGTAACAACACCGTTTGCGTCCACTGTCAGTACAGAGGGATCTCCGGATTCCCAAGAAACCGCTTTATTTGTTGCAGAATCCGGAATCACTGTTGCAGTAAATGCATAAGTTTTAGTAAGTCCCTCAATAATGATATCGTCTTTGTTCAAGGAGACGGCCGAAACGGCATTAGGATTCGAAATTGTTGTAAACTGAAATACAATATTGTTGCCAAGATAAATATTACCATTATTAGAAGAAGGGTATACGCAATTCTCATCAAAATAAAGGTAATATGTCTTTCCGGGCTCAAGAAGTGTATTGCTTACAGTTATCTCAATATTACGTCCCTTGTTCATTGTACCGGCAATTGAACCGACATCTTCTGCGGTAATGCCAGTTGCTGTGCCATCATATACAGCAATAGGATTGGCAGTAAAATCATTCGTGCCAAACAATTTTAAATTGTTAGCTAAATTGCTCGGTCCCGTATGATTTCCCTGCTGACAATCACCCAAATCAATGTTAATAACTAAATCCGAATCCGGAGCAACTTCATTATTAAACACATTGGTATATGTATTTGTCGTTGTATCAAGCGTACCATAAGTGATTGCGTCTTGATAAGTTCCGGTTACAGCGATTTTAAGATTTGCACCCTGTTTGGTGTACTCTGCCATAGATGGTATCGCAACCGTAAATACCATCAACAGAGCAAGCATTAGGCTTAAGGCTCTGCTTTGAGGGGTTCTCTGCGTTGTTCTTTGCATAGTTTCTTTTCTCCTTTGTTTATTTGAATTATTCACCACATTGTTCTATGTCAAAAATACTTCGATACGAAATATTTACTACAAGATTTTAGCACTTTATGTAATAGGTGTCAATAGATAATAAGGCACGGCTTTTGGCCGTGCCTTTGTTTGCTTTGTTGGTTTGTTTGCTTATTCTACGTTCTTTTTGAGAGTTTCAAGGCAGTCGTAGAGTTCTTTGGGAACTGTGGAGCCGAGTGAGGCGTAGAATTCTTCAATGCCCTTGGCCTCTTCCTGCCAGAGTGCCTTGTCGACGTTAAGCATCTCCTTGAGTCTTGCTATGTCAACTTCGCCCTCGAGGCCTTCGAGATTGATGTCCTCGGGTTTCGGCATGAAACCGATGGGAGTCTCATCAGCTTCAACTTCGCCGTCGCAGCGTCTGATGATCCACTCAAGTACGCGGAGGTTGTCGCCGAAGCCCGGCCACATGAAGTTGCCTTCGTCGTCCTTGCGGAACCAGTTTACGTTGAAGATCTTAGGAGCCTTTTCGGGATCAAGAGTCTTGCCGATGTCGAGCCAGTGCTGGAAGTATGTGCCGCAGTCATAGCCGATGAACGGACGCATGGCCATGGGGTCACGGCGGACAACGCCTACTGCGCCTGTGGCGGCAGCTGTGGTCTCGGAAGAGAGAACGGAACCGATGAATACGCCGTGGTTCCAGTCACGTGACTGATATACGAGCGGAGCGAGCTTCGCGCGGCGTCCGCCGAATACGAATGCGGAGATCGGAACACCGTTCGGGTTCTCGAACTCAGGTGAGAGGCAGGGGCAGTTTACTGCGGGAGCAGTGAAACGGGAGTTCGGGTTTGCGCCCGGTCTGTCTGTGTCAACTGCTCCGTTCCAGGGCTTGCCTGTCCAGTCGAGAGCATTCGTCGGAGGGTTCTTGTCGAGACCTTCCCACCATACGGTGTTGTTGTCGAGGTTGTGGCATACGTTTGTGAAGATGGTGCCGCGCTTTGTGGAAGCGAGAGCGTTCGGGTTGGACTTGTCGTTTGTACCCGGAGCAACACCGAAGAAGCCGTTTTCGGGGTTGATGGCATAGAGTCTGCCGTCTGCACCCTTGCGAATCCAGGAGATGTCGTCGCCTACGCACCATACTTTATAACCCTTGGACTTGTAGCCCTCGGGAGGAATGAGCATTGCAAGGTTTGTCTTGCCGCAAGCTGAAGGGAATGCCGCGCAGACATACTTTGTCTCGCCCTTCGGATTCTCGATGCCGAGGATGAGCATGTGCTCAGCCTGCCAGCCCTCGTTCTTTGCCTGATAGGAGGCAATACGGAGAGCGAAGCACTTCTTGCCGAGGAGAACGTTTCCGCCGTAACCGGAGTTTACGGAGTAGATTGCGTTGTCCTGCGGGAACTGAACGATGTATCTCTTCTCTTCGTCGATGTCACACTTTGCATGTGTGCCGCGTACCCAGTCGTCGGAATCACCGAGAGCCTCGAGTACCTTTGTGCCGACTCTGGTCATGATGGCCATGTTGGCTACGACGTAGATGGAGTCTGTGATCTCAATACCGATCTTTGCAAGAGGTGAACCGATGGGGCCCATTGAATAAGGGATGATGTACATTGTACGTCCCTTGTAGCTGTCTCTTGCGATATCGTCGAGCATCTTGTATGTCTCGGCGGGATCCATCCAGTTGTTTAAAGGACCTGCTTCCTCTTTTGTGGGTGTGCAGATAAAAGTACGGGCCTCAACACGGGCAACGTCGTTTACTGCTGTTCTGTGAAGATAGCACTCAGGGAGGAGTTCCTCATTAAGCTTGTAGAGTTCGCCTGTTTCGCAGGCCTCTGCCTTGAGAGCATCAAGCTGAGCCTTGTCACCTGTAATCCAGACAATCTTGTCGGGATTAAGGAGGGCAATGCGCTCGTCAAGCCAGGCGTTTACGGTCGGGTTTGTTGTAAGTCTTTCCATTGCAAGCTCCTTTTCTTAAAATATGGTTACAATATTCTTTAACAAAAATAATTTTCGCATAGAACGGTTATATTTGCAAGTTAATTTTTTAACAATCTCATATTTTCGGCACTTTATACAACTCTTCATTTTTATTCCGTTTTGTTGTATAATTTTTGCCAAGGTGATTTTATGTTTTTATCCGTAGTGGTACCCTGTTTCAACGAGGCGGACAATGTTCTCCCCCTCTATGAAAAGGTGTGCTCGACATTAGAAAACAAAGCAGACGATTTTGAATTCGTCTTCATCAATGACGGTTCAAAGGATGAGACCCTCGCAAATCTGAAATCGATTTGCGACTCTTCTTCTCATCCCGTCAAAGTCGTCAGCTTTTCAAGGAACTTCGGCAAGGAGGCGGCTATCTACGCCGGCCTCGAACATGCCGAAGGCGACCTCATAAGCCTGATTGACGCGGACCTTCAGCAGGACCCCGAATACATAGTAAAAATGGTTGAATACCTGAATGAGAATCCGGACTGCGACTGCGTCGCGGCCTTCCAGGAGGAGCGCCGTGAAGGCGCATTCCGCGCCTTCTGCAAGAGGCGGTTCTACCGCCTCATCAACAAACTCTCGGACACGGAGTTTGTTGACGGCGCTTCGGACTTCCGCACTTTCCGCGCATCGATGAAAGACGCAATCCTTGAGATGAGCGAATACCACCGCTTCTCAAAAGGCATCTTCTCATGGGTGGGCTTCAACACATATTACATGCCCTATGAGGCAGAGGAGCGTCTTTCCGGCACCACCAAGTGGTCCTTCGGAAAGCTCTGCAAATATGCAATAGACGGCATTGTCGCCTTCACGACAGTGCCCCTTAAGATTTCCACCTGGGTGGGATGCCTGACATCTCTCGGCGCGCTTATCTACATCATCGCCGTAATCATCGAGAAATTCGCATACGGCATAGATGTCCCCGGCTACGCCACCATTGTCATACTCATCCTCTTCCTCGGAGGACTCCAGCTTTTAGCCCTCGGTATCAACGGCGAGTATCTCGCTAAAACATACATACAGTCAAAGCACAGACCCGTCTATATTGCAAAAGAAGTACTCAGCAACAAAAAATAAAAGAAGCCGTCCGGAGCCGGACGGCTTTTCTTATTGGCTCTATAATTTATGTTGGGGTACAACATAAGTCATAGAGCCTAATTTTGCAAAAAAAAACAGGACATATATGACGAAATCCGCTAGAATGTAATTGCTACAAAACATTCGAAAGAGGTGTCACATATGTCCTTTAATGA
>JAFSPP010000013.1 GCA_017451425.1 Clostridia bacterium
CATGGATTCCTCATTTGAATACTACGACTGCTACCGCGCTATCAACGAACAGCGCGACATCGACTCCTTCTCCGGCTTTGCCCTCAATCGCGAGAAAAGCTCTGAGGTCACAACCGAGACGGTCGACGCATAAAACTTAATAAAGCAGAAAAAAAGGACCTCCTTCACGGGAGGTCCTTTTCCTGTTTAAAATTCAATTTCCATGCCGTCTTCGGCAGCCTTTATGCCGAAAAGACCGAGCCAGAGTTTAGTGTTGAAATGCGACGGCATGAGTTTCCTTGAAAAGTGCGAAGCTACGATCTTTCCGCCCGGAGCCAGCACATCTTTCTTTCTCACCTGCTTCGCCATCATACGTACCATCGAGACATTGTTATGCTCAAATACCCTGGCATCCTTTTTGCTGCCTATGGTGCAGTCAAAAACCATGAGGTCACACTTATGTTTCTTTAAAACGAGCCACTCGGAAGTGGTGAACCAGGTGCCGTCAAGGCCGTAGTAGAGCTCTTTGCCGTCCGGCATTGAAATGATGAAATGGCGCGCGTCCTTGCCCGCTCCGCGAACGTCATGGTTCGCCGGCAACGCGATGAACTTATACTCGCCTATCGCCGTCTTTTTGTAGAGCGGAACCTGCACACGGTTTATGCCCGTCTTATCGGGAATCTGCTCGAAGCAGAAGTCGTCACAGACCAGATCAAAACCGTGGTTTCTCGCAAGTCTCATAAGGCTCGCCGATGAGAAGTGGTCCGAATGGCGGTGAGTGATGACGACAAGTTTCACATTGTCCAGCAGATGCGGGTCTCCGCACTCCTCGACATAGTCGTAGATATGCGGTCCGCAGTCTATAAGGACTTCGCCGTTTACAAGTGCCGCCGTATATCTGCGGAAATACATGCCGGGCATGCGTTTTTCAATGAGCCAGTCATTGGCTCCGGTTCCGAGGAACAGTATTTTATTTGCCATGTGTACCTCCGGTAAAAGAAAAAAAGAACCGGCACTGCGGCCGGTTCTTCATGGCGGAGAGCAAGGGATTCGAACCCTCGAGACAGCTTTAACCGTCTACACGATTTCCAATCGTGCTCCTTCGGCCAGCTCGGACAACTCTCCAAAGACTGCGCTTTTTTCGGCGCCCGTTTATTATACATTTTTTGGAGTGTAAAGGCAATGGAAAAATTTATTTACAAAACGAATCGCCTTTTTGGTCATTATATACAATTTATATTGCAGTTAAATGGCTTTAATGCTATAATTTGTGTATCTATATATTTTTATATACAAAATATATAAGTAATTAAGATGGGTTGGTGCAGAAAATGAAATGTCCATTTTGCGGATTCGAAGAAAGTAAAGTAATTGACTCCCGTCCGACTGACGAGGGTGAGCGCATTCGCCGCCGCCGTGAGTGCATTAAATGCGGTAAACGCTTCACAACCTATGAGGTCATTGAAAATGTTCCCCTCATTGTTGTCAAGAAGGACAAGTCACGCGAACAATTCGACAGAAACAAGCTCATGGCCGGTATTCTCCGCGCCTGTGAGAAGCGTCCCGTTTCCCTCCAGACAATTGAAGATGCCGTAAGCGACATTGAGGCTCAGCTTCAGAACTCCCTTGACCGGGAAGTTACATCCGACAAGATCGGCGAGCTCTGCATGGCAAAGCTCAAGGACATCGACGAAGTTGCCTATGTACGCTTCGCCTCAGTATACAGACAGTTCAAAGACGTCAGCACATTCGTTGAGGAAGTCTCAAAGCTTTTACAGGAGAAATAAGACATTTAAGAAATGATTAAGCTGATTGTTTCAATCGTGCTTGCGATTGCGGCATTTTTCATATACAAAAAAACAAATACCGCACCGACGGAGCCCGAGAGTGACAATCCCGTCTTCTTCATCTGCCTTGTGCCGGTCCTTCTGCTCTGGCTCATCGAGCGGGGCGAGACCGACCTGACGGTGCCTTTCGGAGCCTTTCTACAGCGGGCCCTCTATGCCATCTTCACGGCAATCTGGATGCAGTTCCTGATTGTCGGTGCAGGCATAAGATTTTTTAAGAGCCCGTCGGATGACAAGATTACCTACTCCGAGCTCTTCCCCATTATCGCGGGCTTCACCATGGCGAACATCATAGACGGGTTCGGTCTGAACCTGCTCTTTGCGCTCGGTCTCGGACTCATTTCGGTCGGACTGTTCCTAAAGACGCGGTCCCTCGATCTGTCTCTGTCTCTGCACCTGCTTTTTGCCGCGGTGAAGGTCTATGCGGACTCCTTTGTAATCTCACCATACCTTGATTCATCAACATATAAATTGCTGATACTCGGACACTGTATTCTCCTCATCATCTTCGGTATATGGGTAATACAGGACAATATTCTGAGCATCTCAGCGGAAGAAGGAAAATTCAATGGCTGATTTTCATCTTACATCACGTGAATATCATCCTGAAAATACAATAATCGAAGTCGGCGGAGCTGCTGTAGGCGACGGCGGCCTCGCGCTTATCGCAGGTCCCTGCTCGATAGAGTCAGAGGACCAGATTGTGCGTATAGCGAAGGCCGTGAAAGCCGCCGGCGCCACAATGCTGCGCGGCGGAGCCTTCAAACCGCGCACCTCGCCCTACACCTTCCAGGGACTCGAGGCCGAAGGCCTTGAGTATCTCATAAAGGCGGGGCGCGAAGCGGGACTGCCCACCGTCTCGGAGATAACCGACGAGACACAGCTCGACCTTTTCGGGGACATTGACATAATCCAGGTCGGCGCCAAGAACATGCAGAACTTCGGTCTCCTGCACGCGCTCGGCAAGGTGCCGCAGCCGATTCTCTTAAAGCGCGGCTTCGGCTGCACATATGAGGAGGTGCTCTCCTCAGCCGAGCACATTATGGCTGCAGGCAACGAGCGCGTCATCCTCTGTGAGCGCGGCATACGCACCTTTGAAACTTACACGAGATTCACCTTCGATGTAAGTTCCATCCCGTCGCTGAAGACACTCACTCACCTGCCGGTAATTGCGGACCCCTCACATCCGGCGGGCAGATACGAACTCATAGAGCCCCTCTCACTCGCGGCTGTCGCCGCAGGCGCAGACGGACTCATTATAGAAGTACACGACAGACCGGACGAGGCCCTCTGTGACGCGGAGCAGGCCTTAAAGCCGGATAAGTTTGAATCAATTGTCGAAAAAGCTCTTAAGGTTAAGGCGGCTGTATAATGAAGGACATCCATCTTGGCAGCGGACTTTTAAAAAACTGCGGTGACATAATCGGCGCCGCCCATAAACCCTGCCGTGCGGCGATTGTCACCGACTACACGGTCGGCGCCATCTATGTCACAACCGTTGCGGACTCACTCAAAGCCGCGGGCTTTGAGCCGTTGATCTTCGCCTTTGAGGCCGGAGAACAGTCCAAGAACTTTGAGACCTATGAAAAGATCGTAAACTTCCTCGCCGACAGCGAGATAACCCGCTCCGACATAGCCGTCGCCTCAGGCGGAGGCGTCGTCGGCGACCTCACGGGTTTTGCTGCCGCGACATACATGCGCGGCATAGACTATGTCCAGCTCCCGACGACCCTCCTCTCAATGGTCGACTCCTCTGTCGGAGGAAAGACGGGAATCGACCTCGAGGCCGGCAAGAACCTCTGCGGAGCCTTCAGGAAACCGCTCTGCGTAATCTCGGACACGGACACACTCGACACACTTGAAGACAAATACTTCGGCGACGGTCTCGCCGAAATCATAAAATACGCGATGCTCGGCAATGAGAAGATAATGGAACTTCTCAGCGAGAGAATCGCCTCAGACAACATGCGGGATGCCTTAAAGCCCGTCATGGACGAACTTGTCGCTGAGTCCGTAAAGACGAAGCTCTCCTTCGTCGAAGAGGACTTTCTCGACAACGGACGCCGCAAATACTTAAACTTCGGTCACACCATAGGCCATGCCGTTGAGCACGCCTCGCGCTATGCCGTACACCACGGCGCAGCAGTGGCAATAGGCATGTGCGCCATGGCGCGCGCGGGCGAAAAGCTCGGCTATACCGAAGCCGGCACGGCGGCCGCACTTGAAGAGCTCGTCAGGGCCTGTGCCCTGCCGACAGACACCATAATCTCCCCCGATGACCTTGAAAACTCCGCGCTCTCGGACAAGAAGCGCAGGGGTTCTGAGATAGACCTGATCTTCCCGACGAAGCCGGGTCATTGCGAACTTGTTACATTGCCCGTTTCAGACCTTCACAACATACTCTGCCTTGGAGTGAAATAAATGATTCTCGAAATTACCCCTTCTCCCCTCTGCGGAGAAGTTAATGCAATAAATTCGAAATCGGAACTTCACCGTGTGCTCATCTGCGCCGCGCTCGCTGACGCGCCCTGCAGGCTCACGCTCGGCAATCCGACTGATTCGCTTTCAAACGACGTGAAGGCGACAATCGACTGCCTTCGCGCACTGGGAGCATCCATAGACGTGGACAGTTCCGAAATCTTCGTGACCCCCATAAAGGAGGTCGCGGACAACCCCGTCTTAGACTGCAAGGAGAGCGGCTCAACACTCCGCTTTCTCATGCCCGTCGCCACGGCGCTCTGCGACAAGGTGACGTTTAAAGGCAATGAGCGCCTGACAGAGCGCCCCATAGGCAGCCTCAAGAATGCGCTCGAGTCACACGGGGTCTCCTTCTCATCAGACACTCTGCCCTTCACCGCGACGGGCAGGCTTCATCCCGGAATATTCGAAGTCACGGGCGACCTGAGTTCACAGTATGTCTCGGGCCTTCTGCTCACCCTGCCGATCTTTGAGGAGAAGTCCTCAATAAAACTCACGACTCCTCTCCTCTCACACGGCTATGTCGAGCTGACAATAAAGGCCCTCGCCGACTTCGGTATAGCGACCGTCTCACCGAAGGAGGGAATCTTCTCGATAGTGAAGAAGGGTGACGGATTCATCTCTCCGGACTCACTGACAATTGAAGGCGACTGGTCAAACGCGGCCTTCTTCTATGTCGCAAACTTCCTCGGAAACGACGTAACGATAAATAACCTTCGCTTCAACTCGCTCCAGCGCGACAAGAGCATACTCGACTTTCTGAGCCTCTACACCGCAGAGATTGACGGCGAAAACATACGTGGTGTCAAAAACTACGAAATTGATCTCGTAAACACACCCGACCTTCTGCCCGCCCTGTCCGTAGCGGCTGCATTTGCAGACGGCATGACGACATTCACGGGCGCGGCGCGCCTCCGCCTCAAGGAGAGCGACAGACTGACCTCAGTCTGCGCCATGATAAACTCGCTCGGAGGCAGAGCGGAGGACACGGCCGACGGTATCATAATATGGCCCAAGGCCCTGACCGGAGGCACCGTCGAATCCTTCGGTGACCACCGCATTGTAATGGCGGCGACAATTGCATCGACAAGGTGCACTCAGCCCGTCATCATAAATGAGGCCAGGGCAGTCGACAAGTCTTATCCCTCCTTCTTCAGGGACATAGGGAACCTCGGAGGTAAGATAAGTGTCATTTAACATCGTTTATTTCGGAACCTCACACGGCCCTGAGGTGGGCGTCAGAGCGCAGGACTTCATCGCCGGTGAAGAGTTCAGCATTTCAAAGCTTCAGCGCTTTCTCGACAGAAGGCGCCCGGGCACATCCGACGGTGTGTCCGCCAGAAAAGAAAGCGACATACCGGAGTTTCGCTCCGGCGTGACAAAAAAGGACGGCGACACGCTTGTCACAACGGGCGAAATACTTGAAGCCGTCATAAAGAATGAGGACGCAAACGAAAAGGACTATGAGGACCTGAAGTACACCCCTCGCCCCGGACACGCGGACTACACCGCATTTGTAAAATACGGTGAAATCGGCATGACCACAGGCGGAGGACAGTTCTCAGGCCGCCTCACGGCCCCTCTCTGCGTGCTCGGAGGCATCTGCCTCCAGGCGCTTGAAAAGCGCGGCATCACCATAACCGCCGTCACAGACGCCATGGGTGATGCTGAGCACGCCAAAGCCGAAGGCGACTCCGTGGGCGGCATTGTAAAGGCCGAAATCCGCGGTCTCCCCGCCGGCGTAGGCGGACCTTTTGACGGAGGTCTCGAGTCGAGACTCGCCTCCGCCCTCTTCGCCATCCCGGCCGTAAAAGGCGTGGAGTTCGGCGCAGGCTTTGCCGCAGCAGCCATGAAGGGCTCGGAGTCAAATGACCCCTTCGCCTTCGAAGACGGCAGAGTCATAACGAAAACAAACAACTGCGGAGGAATCCTCGGCGGCATATCCACGGGAATGCCTGTTACATTCAGGGTTGCTTTCAAACCCACACCGTCGATAGCTCTTCCCCAGCAGACAATAAACTTAAAGACAAACGAAGAAACAACAATCACCGTAAAGGGACGGCATGACGCCTGCATTGTACCGCGCGCACTGCCGGCAGTCGAAGCTGCGGCGGCCATTGTCATCCTTGAAATCCTGAATGAGGAGAACAGACTATGATTGAAAACTTAGATGAAGTGAGAGCCCGCATTGACAAAATTGATGACGACATACTCTCCCGCTTTCTCGAGCGTATGAAGCTCTCCGAGCAGGTTGCCGAGTACAAGGCTGAGCGCAACATGCCCGTGGAGGACACGCAGAGAGAGTATGAGATTGTGGAGCACGTCGCAGAGTGCAGCGGTGAATTTTCAACCTATACCACCGCTCTTTTCCGCGCCATGCTCGAGCTGTCAAAGGACTACCAGGAGCACTGGGTAAAGGCGTACAACGAGGACGAAAAGCGCAAGGTCGTACAGATGCCCGGCGTCTACGGTCTCCTCGGCCAGCACTTAGAGCACAGCTACTCCGAGCAGATTCACAAGGAGCTCGGTCTCCGCGGACGCGTAGCCTATGACTACAGGCTCCTTGATGTCGATCCGGAAGAGCTTGAGACTTTCATAACACGCTCGGACATTGCCGGTCTCAACGTCACAATGCCGTATAAGACCGCCATCCTCGCCTTCTGTCAGGAACTCTCCGACGAAGTCCTTCGCATAGGCGCAGCCAATACGGTCGTTATGAAAAAGGGCAAACTTCACGCATACAACACCGACATAGCCGGTTTCAAATACATGGTTGAGCGCGCGAACATCAATATCTCGGGCAGGAAATGTATCATCCTCGGAAACGGAGGCACCTCGAAGGCAGCACGCTGCGCCCTTGAGGATCTCGGTGCGCGTGAAATAGTCATCCTCTCACGCGAGGGATTCAATGACTACGAGGCCCTTGCCATCCACTTCGATGCCGAGATAGTCGTAAACGCGACACCCGTCGGCATGTATCCCGACAACCTCGAGAAACTCGTCTCACTCAAGAGTTTCCCGCGCTGCTGTGCAGTCATAGATGTTATCTACAATCCTCTCCGCACCGCCCTTCTCCTCGAGGCTGAAGAGCTCGGAATTCCATATGTCGGCGGACTCTCCATGCTCGTCGCCCAGGCGCGCGAGAGCTACAACCTCTTCTTCGACCGCAAAATGGTCAACGCGACCGTTGAAGATGTAACATCCATGCTCTATAAGCAGAACGAAAACATAATCCTCACGGGTATGCCCGGCTGCGGCAAGACAACAATTGCCGAAGCCATCGGCGAGGCCACCGAACGTGAGGTAATAGACATAGACAAGGTCATAGAGCTCGAGCAGAAGAAGAGCGTGGCCGAAATCATAAACAAATACGGCGAAGAGACCTTCCGCAATCTCGAGCACGCGGCCATAGTCGAAAACTGCAAGGAGAGCGGCAAGGTAATCGCTCTCGGCGGAGGCGCAATCCTCGACAGAAACAACTATCCCGCCCTTCATCAGAACGGCAAGATCTTCTTCATTCGCCGCGATATTTCTCTCCTTCCCACAGACGACAGACCTCTTTCAAAGAGCCCTGAGACGCTGATGGAGATGCAGAAGATAAGGCTTCCTCTCTATCAGGATGCGGCTGATGTGGAAATCGAGAACAACGGCACCATAGAAGACGCTGTCGAGAAGATTCTCAAAGCCCTTTAATCAAAGAAAAACTTAATTAAAAACCCATACTTTTTTGTCAAAAAAATAACATTAATTTATGCGCAACCTACTTGCAAAACCAATATATTGTGTATAAAATGTATTTACCAACGTTAAAGGAGGTAAATTGTATGGCATACAAAATTACTGATTCTTGCGTAGCTTGCGGTTCTTGCAAAGACGGTTGCCCCGTAGAGGCTATCTCTGAAGGCGACATCTATTCAATCGACGCTGCTACATGCATCGACTGTGGTTCTTGTGCTGACACTTGCCCGACAGGAGCAATTGAGCAGGCATAATCGCAAACTAAAATGACGAAAAGGACTTGGGGTTCGCCCCAAGTCTTTTTTGTTGGAGAAAAATATGGCTGAATTCATTGAAAATTTAGGTAACGGAATAAGCCTCATCTGCTCCGAGACGCACGGTTTCGGAACGGACGCAATTCTCCTTGCCGATTTTTCAAAGCCGAAGAGAAGCGACAGGTGTGTCGACCTGGGAACCGGATGCGGAATTATCCCCTTCCTCTGGCTTCGCGACGGTGTTGAGACCGAGATAATCGGTGTGGAAATACAGGAACTCGCCATAGACCAGTTTTCAAGGTCAAAGGACCTGAACAAAAAAGAGAACATTAAAGGCATAAAGGCCGATCTTCGTGAGATTGAAAAGCACCTGCCTAAAGGCAGTTTTGACCTCGTCACGATGAATCCGCCGTACAAGCCCGTGGGCACGGGCATACCGTCTGAGACGACACCTGACCTCATAGCAAGGCACGAGGTCATGTGCACCGTGGAAGACGCCTGTACGGCGGCTGAGAAGCTTTTGAACTTCGGCGGGCGCTTCGTCATGTGCAACCGCCCGGAGCGCCTGACGGACGTCATAAGCGAAATGCGGTCGCACGGCCTGGAGCCGAAGCGCCTGCGCTTCGTCGCTAAGCGGCCCGACTCCGCGCCCTGGCTCTTCCTCATCGAGGGCAAAAAGGGCGCGAAACCGTACATTGAAGTGCTTCCCACCCTCTTCACATATGACGGGGACGGCAATGAGAGCGAAGAACTTCTGAAAATTCTCGGAATCTACAGGGAGGAAGAACAATGAGCGGAAAACTTTTTGTCACGGGCACGCCCATAGGCAACCTCTCCGACTTTTCTCCCAGGGCGATTGAGACCATGAAAAACTGCGATTTCATCGCCGCGGAAGATACGAGAGTCACTTTAAAACTCCTCAATCACTTTGAGATAAAAAAGCCTCTCGTCTCCTACTATGAGCACAACAAGACCCAGAGAGAGGACGAGATTATAAGCAGGATTTTAAACGGCGAAGACTGTGTCCTCGTCTCCGATGCCGGCATGCCGGCAATCTCGGACCCGGGCATGGAACTTGTAAATGCCTGCCATGAACACGGCATACCGGTTGTGGCCATACCCGGCCCGACCGCCTTCGCCACTGCCCTCGCAATCTCGGGCATGGACAACGGCCGCTTCACCTTTGAGGGCTTCCTCTCCGTCACGAAGAAATCCCGCAGGGAGCACCTGAGCGAGATAAAGAACGAAAAGCGCACCATGATCTTCTATGAGGCTCCGCACAAACTCTCCTATACGCTCAGGGACCTCCATGAGACCCTGGGAGACCGCAAAATTGCGATTGTACGCGAACTCACCAAAATCCACGAGGAGGTCATCAGAACCACCTTGAAGCAGGCCGTGGAGGACTACCCGGACAACAACTTGAAGGGTGAGATTGTCCTCATAATCGAAGGCGCCAAAGAGGAAGAAAAGGAAATAACCCTCGAAGATGCCGTAGAAAAGGCAAAAGACTATATCTCAAAAGGCATGTCAACAAATGATGCTGCAAAGACAGCCGCCCATGACACCGGCCTTAAGAAGTCCGACATATACAAGGCTCTTCAAGAAACATAATAAAAAAGGCCCTCAGACGAGGGCCTTTAATTTTTATCTTAACTCCTGGACAGTGTGTAGTCCTTATCCGGTACCATCTCAACACGGTATTCCGGATATTTTTCATTTATGACGGAGCGAAGATGCTTCTGAACCGCATACTGATCCTTGCAGTCAAAGTCGTATACGACATCGAAACTCATGAATTTGCGTTCTTTGTTGACATAGAAAGCGTGAATCTGGAGGATGTCATCTATCTCATCAACAAGTTTGTATACGAACTCACGCATCTCGGCTATCTCTTCATCCGTGGTGTTGACGGAATAGATGCCGAAATACATGAACACGCCGTACTCGCGCAGAATCTTGACATTCAGAGGCTTCAGTCTTACATAGGCCTCATCAATGGTCATCTTCTCGTCAAGTTCGAGATTTACATCGCCTATAAAGACATTAGGTCCGTAGTTGTGGAGGATGAGGTCGAAGGCTCCGAGTACACCCTCGGTCGCCAGAATCTCGCCCTTTATCTTGTCGGCAAGTTCGACATCGGGACGCTCGCCCACAAGCTTTGAGACGACGTCAAGAAGTATGTCAAGGCCGGCCTTGATGACAAACAGTGAAACGAGCGCGCCTACCCAGCCGTCAATGTGAAGGTCGGGTTTGATGAATGCGACAATCGCCGCGAGAAGCGTAACACCCGTGATGATAGCGTCGGACAGGGCATCCTGACCCGAAGCGATGAGGTTCGGTGAATTGAGTTTCTTTCCGCGGCCCTTTGTGAAGAGGCCGAGAAGAATCTTCGTGACAATGGCCACAACAAGAAGAATAAGTGTCAGGGCCGTGTACGATGTAGCTTCCGGATGAATTATCTTCTTGATTGACTCAATAAGGAACTCAGCACCGGTGATAAGCACAATTACGGAGATGACTATACTCGAGAAGTACTCGATGCGGCCGAAACCGAAGGGATGCTTTCTTGTCGCTCCCCTGCCGGAGATAGCCATGGCAATAATCGTCACAAGTGATGAGACGCTGTCAGAGAAGTTGTTGACGGCGTCTGAGATAACCGCGACGGAATTTGCTATTGTTCCCACGAAAATCTTTACAAGTCCGAGGGCTACATTGACAAAGATTCCTATGACGCTTGTGATGATTATGTCTTTAAAACGAGCATAAGTCTCCGAATCTTTAAGATCCAGCAAAGTTTTAAGTTTGTTACCTGCCATAATAATAACCTTCCTATACGTTGAACCTGAAGAGGACGACATCTCCGTCCTGCATTACATAATCCTTACCTTCCGAACGGACGAGTCCCTTGTCACGCGCGGCGGACAGTGAACCGCATTCGAGAAGCTGCTTATAGTTTATTACCTCAGCGCGGATGAATCCGCGCTCGATATCCGAATGGATTTTTCCGGCGGCCTTCGGTGCCTTGGTGCCCTTCTTTATGGTCCAGGCACGGACCTCAGGCTCGCCCGCCGTCAGGAAGGACATGAGGCCCAGTAAATCGTAAGAGCGCTGGATTAAAAGGTCCAGACCGCCCTTCTCTATGCCGAGATCGGCGAGGAACATCTCCTTCTCCTCCTTGGAAAGAGATGCTATTTCAGCCTCAAGTTCCGCACAGATGGGAAGCACCTGCGAACCCTCCTCATCGGCTATGGCCTTTACCGCCTGATACCTTGCGTTGCTTTCAATACCTCCGGCAAAGTCGTCTTCGCTCATGTTGCAGGCATAGATGACGGGCTTGTAGGTCAGAAGGTTGAAGTCAACAAGGCTGTCAGCCTCGTCTTCGGTCAGTTCAACGGTTCGTGCGCATTTACCGTTTTGCAGCGCGTCTTTAAACCTGCCGAGTATCTCAAGTTCCTTCGCCAGCGACTTGTCTCGCTTCATGGCCTTCTCGACGCGCTGTATGCGCTTGTCGAGTATTTCAAGGTCAGAGAGTATGAGTTCAAGGTTGATTGTCTCAATGTCTCTCTGCGGGTCGACAGAGCCCTCGACATGGACTATGTCGTCGTTGTCAAAGCAGCGGACCACGTGGATTATCGCGTCGACCTCACGGATATGGGACAGGAACTTGTTTCCCAGTCCCTCACCCTGCGACGCTCCCTTGACGAGTCCCGCTATGTCGAGGAATTCTATCGTTGCCGGCACCACCGACTTCGGGTGGTAGAGTTCCGCGAGAAGGTCGAGTCTCTCATCGGGAACCGCAACAACGCCCACATTGGGCTCTATGGTACAAAACGGGTAGTTCGCAGACTGCGCTCCCGCGTTAGTTATTGCATTGAAAAGAGTACTCTTGCCGACATTGGGCAATCCTACAATTCCGAGTTTCATACTTTTACTTCATCTCCGTTTACAGCTTTTTTGGAGCTTTGCCTGCTGAGAATAAATATCGCGCTTACCAGAAGTACAGCCTCTGCGGGAAGTGCAACCCAGGGGGACTTCATGAGGCCGGCAATAAGGTATCCGACTGCGCAGACAACTGCCACGAGCGTAGCGTAGGGCAGCTGTGTCTCAACATGGCGGATATGCTTGCAGTCCGCGCCGGTTGACGCGAGAATGGTCGTATCGGAAATCGGTGAGCAGTGGTCACCGTAGACTGAACCTGCGAGTGTCGCGCCGAGCGCGGGCACAAGAAAGGCCTCTGCGCCGGGAGCCTCACAGATCATTGTGATAATCGGAATCAGCATACCGAAGGTGCCCCAGGAAGTGCCCATCGAGAAACTCATGAGCGCGGCAATCACAAAGATGAGAACCGGCAGGAGTCCGAGCGGCAGATTGGATGTGCTGACGAAGTCGGAGATGTAAATACCCGTGCCTATAAGTTGGCGGCAGACACCGCCGAGGCTCCAGGAGAGGATGAGTATCAGCATCGGAGGAATGATGCTTCCGACACCGGATACAATACCCTCAATAAACTCTCTCGGTTTCATGAGCTTTCTGGGAATATAGAGCAGGAAGGCGGTTATAAGTCCCGCGAAAGCGCCCAGTGAAAGGCCGGCAGTGGGATTGTAACCTATGGCCTCAGAGAAGCTGACGCCCTCAAAGAAACCGCCTACATAAGCCATGCCGAGTATTGCAAATATAATCAGGGCTACGATGGGAAGAACCAGATCAATTACCTTGCCGTTCTTCACTTCGGAGGCATCGGATACGGCCTCTTCCTCAGTCCTTGCGGCGGCCTCGAGCTCAGCCTTCTTCATGGGACCAAAGTCCCTTCCCGTAAAGCTTATGACAAAGACCATGAGTATGGTCATGAGTGCATAGAAATTGAAAGGTATGGTTGAGAGGAAAACATGGAAACCGTTTTTGTCACTGACCTCACTTGCGACAGCGACAGCCCAGCTCGATACCGGCGCAATGATGCAGACAGGTGCGGCCGTAGCGTCTATGATGTACGCGAGTTTCTCCCTCGATATCTTCAGTCTGTCCGTAATCGGGCGCATTACCGTGCCCACCGTCAGACAGTTGAAGCCGTCGTCAATGAAGATTAAAATACCGAGAAGCGATGTGGCGAACGCGCCTGCCCTCTTGGTCTTAAGGCGCTTCTCGACCCATCGTCCGTAGGCCTGGCTGCCTCCGGACTTGCCGACAAGGTTGACGACGGCCCACAGAAGAGCCAGAAATACAATCATATAAGCGTTGTCCGCAATCTTTGACGTCATCATGTCAAAGGTATAGGGCGCTACTGTAAACACATTGCCTCCTCCGGAAAAGCTGTAAATACACATTCCGGACAAAACACCTATGAACAAAGAGGAATAGACCTCCTTGGTTATAAGCGCCAGGGCGATTGCTATTATGGGCGGCAGAAGTGAGAGCCAGCCCGTCTCAATCATTACAAAATCCATATGTTTCCTCAAATTCTATATAAATTAAAATGTATACAATTTATTATATCACAAATCCCATCAAATGAACATAACAAAAAGGGAGCGGCTGACCGCTCCCTTTTCTGGTCGGAGTGAGGAGACTTGAACTCCTGGCCTCTTGCTCCCTAAGCAAGCGCGCTACCAACCTGCGCTACACCCCGTTTTTTTGCAACACAAAGACTATACAATATATAGTGATTTGTGTCAAGATTCAAAATGCTAAAATTCAAAAGAAAAGCGGCCGGTTCCCGTAACGGAACAGGCCGCTTATTTTATATTTTATATTACGAAGTTATACATCAAAATGAACACGCTTAGCACGTTTCCTTGAATATGAAACACCGACAAATGCAGCAAGCATGGAGATGCAGACTACTGCAAGCCAGAAACCTGCGCTGTCAGTGCTGCCGCCACCGATGCTTCCGCCACTGTGAGTATCCATATCCGTAAATGCTGTGAAGTGTGTAAGCATGCCGTTATCGGTATTGGCTACCTCTTCATCTTCTATCTTTTCCCATACAGCCGTAAGGGTATGGTTCTCAGTAATAGTGTACTCATCACCGGCATAATATCTTGAACCTTCCCAATAGAGGAATCTATAGCCGGCTCTTGTGGGTGCACCAAGAGTAATCTTATCACCGTACTTACCGGAGAATGTATAAAGTCCGGTATGACCGTCAAGTGTTCCTTCGCCAATGTCAAGTGTAACGTTGTATGTCTCTCTGTCAAGTTCAACCGAGAGATAAACGCCGCCGCCCTTTGTTACGTCAACATAGTAGTTGCCGGCAGCGTCTTTAAGAAGAGCCAGTTTCTCACCATCGCCGTTATACGCGCCGAGGAGTTTATAGCCCTTCTGAAGATCAACCTTAAGAAGAACTCTGTCGCCCTCATTAGCTACATCCCAGTCATGGCTCTTTGCCAGAGCCTTACCATCAGCATCTGTTGCAGACAATGTAGCGCCTTCAGGCTGTTCAAGCTTAATGATATACTTAATCTTCTTTTCAAAGTCACGATAAGGAACATAGTCGCTTCCGTCATAGGTTTCAGCCACATTGCCGGCAGCATTTGGAACTATCTTCCAAACTGTCACATCTGTGCCGTTTAATGTAAAAGCATTGTCTTCCAAATAAATCGGTTGTTTACCGCTGATGGTGCCTTCAACCAAAACATCTACAAAGGAAGTATTATCATAAAGTTCCGACGATATGCCGTAATCTTCACCCTTAATATCACCTTTTACGCTGATATTAACTTTACTATCATATACATCATCCGTGTAGAAACCGCCTTCGCCGATAAGGCTTCCGCCGATTTCAGCATTGAACACAGAACCGTCGTAAAGAGAGCAAATATCAATGCAGGCAGAGTCGCTTTCGATATTGCCGCCAACTTTAAGATTCAGCACACTGTTATCATAAACATGAAAATGAACACCTTCATCCTCTTCACTGACTACATCGCCGCCGATATTAATGTTTGCTTTACTGCCGGACTCTATATATTCAAGATAAATTGCTTCATCGTACTTACTTTTCAAATCCCCGGCAATATCAATATTCAATGTACTATTGTCATAAACATAATATCCGTAAATTCCATAATAATCAGAGGTAACATCTCCTCCGATATTTACGTTTGTGGTAGCACTATACTCCGTGTAGGAAGGATACAGACCATATTCAGCATTGGTTACACTTCCGGTAACATTAACATTTGTTTCGCTGCCGGATTCTGCGTCAGTGTATATACCATATTCACCATTCGTAGCATCGCCATTAATGGTCATATTTGAAGTACTGCCATTACCATATGAACCTACATAAACACCATAATGGGAATCAACATTGCCTGATGTAAGTGTAGCGGTTGCACCTTCTTCAGCATATACTTCTGCACCGTAATCATTTGAAACGGTGATATTTCCGACCTCTTCGGTTATATCACCTGTTGATGAATCCGCATCAATATATACCATACTGGTCTTGTCTTCAGCTGCGAATGCTGCAACTATACTGAAGCTCAGCAGGAATGACAGAGTCAGTATAAAGGATATTGACTTACGTATTTTTTTGTTCTTCATAGGGGTCAACCTCCGTAATTCACTCACTTGAAGTGCGTATATTTCTCCTATGAAATTAAGTATATATATATATGTAGGCATGTCAAGAGGGTCTGAACAACTTGTACAAGTGTCCCGAAAATACAAAAAAACCGTCTCGAAAAGAGACGGTTCTTAGCTGGTCGGAGTGGGGAGACTCGAACTCCCGGCCTCTTGCTCCCGAAGCAAGCGCGCTACCAAACTGCGCTACACCCCGACAAATTTGCGACTTGACCATTATATATTAAAAGTCAGCAGTTATCAAGTGCAAATTAAACGTTAACTAAGAGTAAACCGACCACAGTGCCGACAAGCAGGAAGAAGGCGGGCAGCTTGGAGCGCCACATGAGGATGGCTTCCGGAATAAGCTCGCCGAAGACGACATAGAGCATCGCGCCTGAGGCGAAACTTAAGGAGAGTGCCAGCCAGACGGGGCTTAAGAGGCCGAGGCCGTATCCTATGAGAGCACCGATAATTGTGGGCGCACCGGAGGCAGCTGTTACTATGACAGCCTTGGTCTTGCTCATACCGCCCGTAATAAGCGGAACGGAGACCGCCATGCCTTCGGGTATGTTATGAAGGCCGATGACGATGGCAAGGATGAAGCCGCTGCCGGTAAAGACACCCGCAGGTGCACCGGCAAATGAAGCGCCTATTACCATGCCTTCAGGCATGTTATGGAGCGCAATGGCGCATGCCATAACTATGCCGCCGATGAACAGGTCGCGGAACTGTCCTGTCTTCATATGCTCCTCCAGATGGTCGGAGTGGATCAGTTCATCGAGGTCATCGGCCGTCTTCGGATGGCCCGCATCGATATGTGCTATTTCATGGTTTGTGGCACGGTCTATGAAATGGTTCAGCAGGAATACGATGCCGTATCCCAGAAGAATGCCGAATATTACAATATACAGTGCCACCGGCTCCTCAGCGCCTTCCGGGAGCAGCGATTCGGGTATGAGGTCAAAACATACCACTGCCAGCATTACACCGCCGGCAAAAGAAAGGAGCAGACTTACAACCTTCGCGGAATCTCTTCTGAGAATCGCGCCCACGAGTCCGCCAAGTCCCGTGCCGCATATACCCGCGATGGCTGTAACAATTACAATCCACCAAACAATATTCATTTTATCCCCTATAAACGGCTTTGTTTTATTTCTTCAAAATTACCTCTTTAACTGCGTCTTTTATGTGCGCGGCGTCGAGGCCGTAGATTTTGAGCATCTCGACTGCAGGACCTGACCTGCCGTAAACATCGTTTACGCCGACTCTCTTAACCGGAGTCGGGAGGTTTTCGGCGAGGAATTCAGAGACCGCTGCTCCGAGACCGCCGATTATGCTGTGTTCCTCGGCAGTTACAATGCATCCGCACTCTTTTGCAGCATTGAGAATGATTTCCTCATCGAGAGGCTTAATCGTGTGAATGTTGATAACACGCGCATTTACGCCCTCTGCCTTCAGTTCTTCGGCAGCAATCAGGGCCTCATTTACCATGAGACCGGTGGCAATAATCGCGACATCGTCACCGCTGTAAAGTTCTTTGCCTTTACCCAATTCGAATTTATAGGTCTCTTCATCAAAAATCTGGGGTACGGCAAGGCGACCGAAGCGCATGTACACAGGGCCTTCAAAGTCCGCAGCAGCGAGGGTTGCGGCCTTTGCCTCAACCCAGTCAGTCGGGTTGATTATGGTCATGCCCGGGATGACCCGCATGAGGGCGATATCCTCGTTGCACTGATGAGACGCGCCGTCCTCGCCTACGGATATACCTGCGTGTGTCGCACACACTTTGACATTGAGGTGAGGATAGCCGATTGAGTTTCTGATTTGCTCAAAAGCTCTGCCGGCGGCGAACATCGCGAACGAACTCGCGAAAACTATGTTTCCCGTGAGGGAAAGACCTGCGGCGACACCCATGAGGTTACCCTCTGCGATGCCGGCATTGAAAAATCTGTCGGGATATGCCTTTTTGAAGACGCCTGTCTTTGTGGCGCCCGCGAGGTCAGCGTCCATGACGATGACTTTGGGATTTTTCTCTCCGAGTTCGAGGAGAGCGGCGCCGTAGCCTTCCCTGGTGGCTTTCTTTACCATGTCTGCCATATTAAAGCGCCTCCTTCAGTTCGGCCATAGCCGCGTTGTATTCCTCTTCGTTGGGGCCTTTTCCGTGCCAGCCAACCTGGTTTTCCATGAAGGATACACCCTTGCCCTTTATTGTCTTTGCAATGATGGCTGTGGGCTTACCCTTGCAGTTTTCAGCCTGAGTGAAGGCCTCGTCTATCTGATCAAAGTCATGGCCGTCAATATTGATTACATTGAAGCCGAAGGCTTTGAACTTCTCGTCTATCGGATACGGGGAGTTGACCTCCTCGAGGGTACCGTCTATCTGAAGGTCGTTGTTATCGACTATGACAACAAGGTTATCGAGTTTCTTTGCGCTCGCAAACATTGCGGCCTCCCAGACCTGGCCCTCCTCTATTTCACCGTCGCCGAGGACAGTGTAGACCCTGAAGGACTTGTTGTTGATCTTCGCGCCGAGCGCCATGCCGACGGCGACCGATACGCCCTGGCCGAGAGAACCGGTGCTCATGTCGACACCGGGTGTCAGATTCATTGAAGGATGGCCCTGAAGACGCGAGTCAGGCTTTCTGAGAGTCTTTATCTCCTCTTCCGGGAAAAATCCTTTAAGAGCCATGGCACCGTACAGGGCGGGCGCCGTGTGGCCTTTTGAGAGTACGAAACGATCCCTGTCCTCCCACTTCGGGTTTTTGGGGTCGATATTCAGTTTGTAAAGATAGAGATATGTGATGATATCAGCTATCGAGAGCGATCCGCCCGGATGGCCGGACTTCGCGTTGAAGGTACCTTCGATGACACTCATACGTACCTTTGCGGCATCCTTTTGAAGTTTTGCCTTTGTTTCCGCATTCATCGGCTGTCCCTCACTTTCTTTAAAAAGTTTTCAAAGTAATCGGGCAGGGGCGCTTCAAACTCCATGTATTCACCTGTGGTCGGATGAATAAAGCCGAGTTTCTGTGCGTGCAGACACTGCCCGCCGAGTTCTTTCGGTGTGTTCTTCGGACCGTACAGCGTGTCACCGGCAACGGGATTTCCCCTGTATGCCATGTGCACGCGTATCTGATGTGTGCGTCCGGTCTCAAGTCTGCAGTTTATGTATGTGTAGTCCCTGAATCGCTCAAGGACTTCAAAATGGGTCACGGCCTCCCTTGAGTTCTTGTCCGTGACGGCCATCTTTTTCCTGTCTTTGGGGCTTCGGCCTATCGGAGCATTTACTGTTCCTTCGTCATCCTTTATGCTGCCGTGCACCACGGCCTTGTAGCAGCGGGTGAAGGAGTGCTCTTTGATCTGCTCCGCGAGACCGGTATGGGCGGCATCGTTCTTCGCGACAACAAGAAGACCGCTTGTGTCCTTGTCTATGCGGTGAACTATGCCGGGGCGGATTATGCCGTTTATGCCGGAGAGCGAGCCCTTACAGTGAAAGAGCAGAGCATTTACGAGCGTGCCGTCCGGGTTTCCCGGCGCCGGGTGCACGACCATACCCTTCTCTTTGTTGACGACTAAAAGGTCGTCGTCCTCATATACTATGTCGAGCGGGATATCCTGCGGTATGACATCGAGTTCCGCGGGAGCCGGGATGATCACCCTTACCGTGTCGCCGCACTTTACCTTCCTGTTTTTTGAGACGCTTTCCTCATTTAAGAAAACATCTCCCTTTTCAAGAAGCTTCTGCACGGCGGAGCGTGTCAGGGATTCGTCCGAGAGCGCAACAGCAGTGTCAATGCGTTCACCGTCCATGTCTTCAGGGACGATGAATGTGAAGTTGTCATTGCTCTGTGGGCTCATCTTTTTCCTCTCCCCCGTTTTTTATGAAAAGTACGGAGACTACAAGCAGCACCGCGCCAATTGTAACGAAAATATCCGCGACGTTGAAAACGGCGTACTCCATGAAAAGATACTCTATAAAGTCCACCACAAAGCCGCGAAACAGCCTGTCAATCAGGTTGCCCAGACCGCCGCTGATTATGAGGACAAGGGCGGCAAACTGAAGCTTGTTATCGGCCTTGCCCAAAAATAAATACAGGAGCCCTGCAATTATCATGACCCCTGTAAATATTGTTAGCAGCCATGTTTTTTCGCTGAAAATGCTAAATGCTGCTCCCGTGTTTTCGGTATAACGAAACTGAATGACTTTGTCAATGACGGGAACAGCATCAACCGGCTTTACGTTAATCAGCACCAGGTACTTTGTCAGCTGGTCAAAACCTACCAGCAGGGCAACCACAAGGAGTGTCAGTGTGATTGTCATAAGTGCCTCTTTCTTTTAGAAGAGAGATATGTCGTCCTCGTCATCATCGTCGATGTCTTCGAATTCGTCTTCATAGTCTTCGTCGTCATCGTCGTCATCGTCCTTGTCTTCGTCCTCTTCGTCATCAACATCGGCGAAAAGATCGTCACCGGATTCGATGTCTTCGAATTCCTCTTCGGACTCTTCGGCTTCCTCAGCCTCCTCGGCCTCCTCAGGCTCTTCGGCTTCCTCAGCCTCTTCGCCTGCGAGATACTCGTCTATGTCGGCGTTGTCAGAAGCCTCATCGGACTCGACGGGTTCTTCTTTCTTGTCGAACTCCTCAGCAACTGCAGCGGCCTGCGCTTCAGCGGCGGCTTCGAGAGCGGCCTTCTTCTTTGCGCGCGCTGCTGCGACTTCCTCTGAGAAGTCGGGTGTGAACTCAAGGATGCTTATCTGCTTCTGGTAAGAGTCCATGAGATCTGCACGGACCTTTGCGGACTGCTCCTTGATATTGAGAAGGTAAGCCTCTTCTCTGTCGGCTTCCTCTTTTATTGAATTGACCTGATCGTCGTAGATTTCCTGGGCCTTGGCGAGAAGCTTTGCAGCGTTGGACTGAGCGACCTTGAGAATTTCGTCAGCTCTGCTTTCAGCCTCTGAAACTATCTCATCAGCCTTCTTCTTTCCGTCCTCAATGGAAGACTTGACGCTGTCATTCGCCTCGGCGACGATGGACTCCTTCATACGTTCTGCTGTGAGGAGTGCATTTCTGATATTGTCCTCGTCGGCCTTGTAAGACTGAAGCTTGTCAGCTACAAGGTTGAGTTTCTTGACAAGTTCTCCGTTTTCACGGAACATCTGGTCATATGAGTCATAGACCTCGTCAAGGAAAGCGTCTACATCAGCCGCTTTGTAGGCATTTCTGCCCGCCATCTGGAAACTGCGCGATTTAAGCTGCTTAGGTGTAAGCAATTGTACCACTCCTCAAAATTTATGACTGGAAGAACATGCCGCTGTTCTCAAGCTCCTCAAGTAAGTCACCTGTGATGCTTACGTTATACGGTGTGATTATGAATGTGCTGTTGGCAACTCTCTTGAGCTGGCCGCCGTTGGCATAAGCAACACCGGAGAGGAAGTCAATAAGTCTGCGGGCAACGTCTCTGTTGGCAGACTCAAGATTCAAAACAACAGTTCTCTTCTCGTTTAAGTGATCGGCAATGGCCGAAGCGTCATCAAAACGCTCGGGCTTTGCAAGTACAACCTGGAGCATGGCCTTGCTCGGTGCCATAGGAACAACGTTTGCGCTGCTCTTACCGCGCGGAGCGGGTGCCTGATAGTCAGGCTCCTGGTATGCGGGAGCGCGGGAGGGAACATATTCCTCTTCCTCGTAACCCTCGTAACCTTCCATGTCCTCGCCGTATTCATCTTCCGGCTCAAAACCTGTGATCTTTTTGATGTTGTCAATAAAGTTACCCATTGTGTGTCCTCCGGTTTAGTATATTCGTGCTCCGAAAAGACCGGAGCCGACCCTGACGAGATTTGCACCTTCGAGTATTGCGTCTTCATAATCGGACGTCATACCCATAGATAAAATTTGCATATATATATTATCTATTTTTTTACTACTAATGTCAATAAACAGTTTGTACATCTCGGCAAAAAAGCCACGTACTTCCGCACTCGTTTCACATATCGGCGGAATTGCCATAAGTCCCTCAACCTTAACGCCGGGAAGTTCGGCGATTTCATGGCAGAGTTCCGTGAGCTCATTCTGCTCAATACCGCTCTTTGAGAGCTCATCGCCTATGTTGACCTCAACCAGGACATTTGTCGTAAGGCCCCTGCTCTGCGAGACTTTCGAAATCTCCTGAGCCACCTTGAGGCTGTCCACCGACTGTATGGTCGATACCTCGCCGACTATCTGCTTAACCTTGTTTGTCTGGAGATGACCGATGAGATGCGCATCCACGCCGTCCAGGTTAAGTTCGGGTTTCTTGCCGAGGAACTCCTGCACCCTGTTCTCGCCTATGAGGTCCACGCCGAGCGAGAGCGCATGATTTATGAAATACGGTTCGACGGTCTTCGTGACGGCCATGAATTTTACATCGCCGTTTTCAACGTTCCGCTTTGCGGTTGCCCTTGCAATGTTATCGAGGATTTCCTTGTAGTTGTCCTCTATACTGCGGCAGCGCTGCGTGCGGTACTGCTCCAGGTCATTTAACGATTTTTCCGTCATAGAGATCCTTGCCCTCCGTAATGATGTTGTCATACAGACGGACGTAGCCATCCTGGCCCTCCTCCGTCCTGCTCAGGACGAAGTCGTCCTCAGAATATACGATGTTGACTTTTCTGAATTTTGCTATATTGCCGCTGAGCACGTAAACGCCCTTCTCACCGTCGTCGTTGACGCGGAGCGCGGATGACGGGATTTTAAGGCCGGTGTGCGAAGCGATGACTATCTCCGCAGTCTCATGGCGGAGCGATGCGACGTCCGGATTCATGAGATTGCAGGCGATGATAATTGCCATCTCTCCTGTCTCGCGGTTTTCGTTTATGGAGTATACCTTCGCCTTCACCGAGTTCACGGATGAGTACGGAAGGTTTACGGTAATCTCCTTGCCGACGGAGAGGCCTGCGGCCTGCTTTGCATCGACAACGAAGAGGAAGTACCAGTTGAACTCCGTGACTATGCGGCCTATGGCACCCTCCGGCACCGGTGAGGGCTTGGCCTCAAATACGGCCTTGACCTCGTCGGGAGTAATATTCTTGATTTCAGCGCAGTCCACTACATTCTCGTATCCGTCAGCACCGCTGATATAGTAACCGGATTCGGAAGCTATGACATTTCTGTGCTTGGTGCTCAGCTGCTCGAGGGACTCGCGCTGCGATTTCAGACTTGC
This sequence comes from Clostridia bacterium, assembly GCA_017451425.1. Taxonomy (GTDB): domain Bacteria; phylum Bacillota; class Clostridia; order Oscillospirales; family Acutalibacteraceae; genus UBA1227. The sequence goes on from JAFSPP010000013.1 coordinate 23,060, forward strand.
GAGCTTCGCCTCAAAATCCAGCTTGCTGCCGGTTGAGATCTGCTTCGTGACAATCCTGTTGCGCAGTTCATTGACGTTTTCATCGAGCGATGTAAAATCCCTCTCCGAAACCAGTTTTACAAGGCCTATTGCCTCTTCGTCAATGTAGCGTTCAAGGTCGCGCACATTGAAGACATAGTTGTCCGACTGTGCGGCGAGACGTGAATAACGCTCTATCTGTTCGTCGACCTCACGCAGTTTCAGATAGGTGTCCGCGGCATCTGTCTCGGCGAAGATATGAGCGACCTCCTCGCCCTTGGAGACACGCGAACCGTTCTCAACGGCCGAAACTATCGTACCTTTCTGTCTGTTGACGACGTAGGATTCGGAACGCGCAACAAAGACCTCTGTGTCAATGGTGTCGGTATATGTGTACTCATATGCCGTCTCAGTGCCGACAGGGTCGTAGATTATCATGTACGCCTGGTAGATGATGTAGACAATCAGCAGAATTGAAATAAAGCCTATGATTGCGGTTTTGAATGTCAGCTTGTTTGCTGCTGCCACTGCGATTCCTCCTCCCTTATTATTCTCTCGGCCTCATCGATGATCTCGTCCGGCGACATCTCGTCGATGAAAAGCCAGTGTACTTTTTCGTTTCTTCTAAACCAGGTCAGCTGACGCTTGGCGTAGCGGCGCGTCTCCTGCTTGAGGAAAAAGACGCAGGTCTCGAGCGAGGCCCTGCCCTCGACATACGGCGCGAGTTCCTTGAGGCCTATGGCCTGACGCGCCGTAGTGCCCGGGGCCTCGTTCACATAAGCCCTGACCTCGTCGAGCAGGCCTTCCTCAAGCATCCTGTCGACGCGCGCGTTTATCCGGTCGTAAAGAACCTGGCGGTCCTTTGCCGTAAGTCCTATCAAAACGGGAGCATAGCGGCTCTCGTTGTCCTTTGAGTGCTCAACCTGATAGGAGATGGTGTGACCTGTCGTATAGTACACCTCGAGCGCACGCAGGACTCTTCCGGTGTTGTTGACATGGAGAATCTCCGCTGTCTTCGGATCAATCTCAGCGAGTTTCGCGTGCATGGCCTCACGGCCCTTCTCCTCAAGTTCATCCTCGAGTTCCCTGCGGACCTTCATGCGCTTTTCCTCGCCCTCGGGATCGTCCAGGAACTCTATATTGTCAAGTACGGCATCCAGGTAGAGGCCCGTACCGCCCACCATAACCACGCGCTTTCCGCGTGCGGTGATATCATCGATTATCTCTGTTGCTGCATCCCTGTATTTTGCCACACTGAACACTTCCGTGTTGTCAATACAGCCGATCATGTGATGCGGGATGCCCTGCATCTCCTCGTTTGTCGGCTTGGCTGTGGCCACATCCATGCCCTTGTAAAGCTGCATGGAGTCAAAGGACAGTATTTCCGCGTCAAAACGCTTTGCAAGGGCGACGGCAAGTCCGGTTTTTCCGGATGCCGTCGGGCCGACAACCGCAATAATCGGGATCTTTTCCATCACTGCTTATCCTTTCGGGAAACCTTGCGCTTGTTTCCTTTCTCATCAACGATATACGTGTTCTCGAGTTCGTTCACGAGACTGCGCTTGTATGAGTCGATATACTCGCGGCGAAGCACGGCCTGCTCGGCCTTCTCGGCCTCGGTCAGACCCTCACTCTGCGATTTTCTGTAGAGTTCGTTTATCCTGTCAATCTTCGCCTGTTCCAAGTGCAGTCGCCCTTTCAATCAGTTTTTCGTGTGTGTTCTCAAGTTTCTCATCCATGACTTCGTCAAGGAGAGCATTAAGGATTCTTCCTATCTTCTCGCCCTCAAAGCCGAGCGCTTTGAGGTCGTTTCCGTCTATGTCCAGTCCCTTCACGGTGAAGCACTCGTTCTCCTGCTCCTTCGCGAGTTCCAGTATTTCAAGTATCAGGGGTTCAAAGTCATTTATCTCCCTGTTGTGAGCGAAGTTGTCGCCCATCTTCACATACATGAGTTTCTCGAAGAGTTCCGGTCCGAACTTGTTCAGTCTCCGCCTGATTATCTTCTTCGAAGGCTCCACGGGATAATCGTGAAAGCGGACAAGTGTCAGAACGGTCTCCTGCATGTCGGAGGAGAGGCGCAGGCGCGACAGCGCCTTCTGTGCGAGCTCGGCGCTCTTTTCGGCGTGGCCGTACGCATGGCCGACGCCCTCGTCATCGACGAAGAAGCAGTCGGGCTTGCCTATGTCGTGAAGAAGAAGCGCGAGCCGCACATCGGGCATGGCCCGTGTGCCTCCCACCGAGTGGGCAATATGTGTGTAGACATCGTAGATATGATGCCTGTTCTTCTGATCGAAATCGAAGCAGGGTTCAAGTTCCGGAATTATGACGGCAAATACATCGCGGTAGTCGATGAGTATTCTCGTCACGTCCTCTCCGCAGAGAAGTTTCAGAAGTTCCTCCGTCGCCCGCTCCGCGGCTATGTTCTTCAGGAGTTCCCTGTTTCTGTGTATTGACGCGGAGGTCTCCCCGTCAATCGAAAATCCGAGCGTGGCGGAGAAGCGCAGCGCACGCATAATCCTCAGGGCATCTTCGGCGAAGCGCTCGTCGGGATTGCCCACGCAGCGGATCACCCTGTCGTTTAAATCTTTCAGCCCGCCGAACTCATCGACGAGTTCGCCGTCCTTTGAACATGCCAGGGCGTTTACGGTAAAGTCCCTCCTCGCGAGGTCCTCCCTGAGGTTTCGCGTGAAGGTGACGTCCTTCGGGTGCCTGTTGTCGAGGTACTCGCCGTCAACCCTGTATGTCGTAATCTCAATGAGCATGTCGTCTATGAGTACGGCGACCGTGCCGTGCTTTATTCCGACATCCACTGTCCTGTATCCGGAAAAGACTTCCTTTGTCTGCTCGGGCAGGGCGTTCGTCGTGATGTCCCAGTCACCCGGGTCCCTGTGAAGGAGAAAGTCACGCACGCAGCCGCCTACGACAAAGCCCTCAAAACCCGCGTCACGGAGCAGGTCCAGCGCTTTGCCCGCCGGCTTTGGTATGACTATGTCCACGTGCGTCATTTTGCCTTCCTCGCCTTTGCAAGTTCTATGAGAAGTTTTTCAAAAACTATTCTGTTGTCATCGAATGTACTCTTCAGTCTGAAGTCTGCACGGCCGAGGATCTCAAGGGAATTCTCAAGGCTTTTAAGCGAATACTTCTGAGCCCTGTTTGCCGCGTTCCTGAGTTTGAAGTCACTCTTGTATGCCACGGGATATGCAGCCTTGAGTTCGGCAAGCGTATGTCCTTCGGAGAGAGTGAGTTTCACCCTGTACATGTCGACAAAGGTCGAGACCAGGGCACCGAGAATCATTGTGGGCTCGGTCTTCTGCTCAAAGAGGATTTTTACATCGGTCATCGCCTTGTCGAAGTTGTTTACAAGGAGGGCGTCTATCATCTGGAATGCAGTCGCCTCAACAGACTTTATACACACCTCGTCCACATCGGACTCGTGTATTGTGTCAGTCGTGAAGGCGCAGACCTTCTCGACCTCATTTAAGAGGTTTGATATATCGTCACCCACGCAGCCGATGAGATAGGTCGCAACATCAAAGCTGATGTTGCGCTCACGGCGCGTGCACTCGGCAGTGACAAAGCGGATGAGGTCGCTCTGTCCGCGTTTGTCGAGTTCACATACGGCGCCGTTCTTCTCGATGAGGGCCAGCATCTCCTTGGCGAGTTTGGTCTTTGTCGAGAAGCCCTTTGTATCCTGCCAGAATATGAGCACGCAGGTGTCGGGAAGATTCGAGAGGATGTCGATGAACTTCTCCCTTCCGGCCTCGTTCAGACCGTCAAAGTCAAAGTCATGAACAAGTACGACGGAGCGTTCACACATGGCGGGCAGAGCCTCCACACATGTGGAGATCTCATCCGGGTCCGTGTCCTCGCCCTTGAGCCTGTGAACATTAAAAGCCTCCAGACCGGCAGGTACTACACTGTCAGCCAGGAGGTTTGCGTATTTCTGTTTGAGGTATGACTCTTCGCCCTTGACGAGATAGACCTTTCTGAAATCACCGGTCTTTATGTCCTGACGAATCTCTTTAACATCGTACTTCATAAGGGTAATTATACTATAATTAGTTATGAAGTTCAATATATTGCACAATATAATGTGCCGCGACGGACGAGGCCAGGAGGAGGCCCGAAAGCGCCGCGGTGCGCCGTTTATCCGCCTTCAGGATGAGGGCGGAACCGATCAGGATCAGCGCCGCGGCTATACCGACGAGGAAGTAGCCGGAGCTGATTTCAGCGGAGGCAAAAGAGAGCTCTGAAATGAACGATGTAACCTTCAGCACATATCTGATTATCAGAGCCGAGACCAGCAGGCACGGATGTTCAAAAGCCCGCAGCACGGGTATTTTGGCGAGTGCCACCGCAAGGCCCGAGAGTATGATTGCAAACGAGGTCACGGGTGTGACAAGGAGGTTGGACGGCGGTGACACGAGCGAGAGATTGCCGAGCACGAGTGCCGTCACCGGCAGTGTGAAAATCAATGTGGAGACTGTGACGAGGATGACGGACACCGCATTGTCCACCCTCTTCCTTATGTGAAAGTTCTTCACATATTTTTTCACCTTAGGCCTGACCTTCTCCTGCATATACGGAAACAGCACGAGTATTCCGAGCGTCGAAAAAAAAGAGAGCAGAAAGCCGGTATCCCCTCCCGCGAACGGGTTAATTGTAAGGATGACAATCGCCGCGAGGCCGAGTGAATTTTTACTGTCCGGCTGCCGCATGATCATCCTGCCAAGGAAGAAGATTATGACCATGATTCCCGCTCTCACCGCGCTCTTTGTAAAGCCCGTGACAGCCATAAAAAACAGAATGAATATAATGGCGAAAAATGCCGATACTCTGACGTTTGCGCCCCTTTTCAGAAGGCTCCTGTAGACCATCATCGACCAGAGCGAAGTGTGAAATCCGGAGACGGCCAGGAGATGAACGATACCCGTCCTTTTAAAGTTGTCATAGATGTAATCCGGCATCTCGGACTTGTCGCCCGAGAGCATGCCGAAGAGAGTCAGCGAACAGTCCGAGGGCAGGTTCCTGAAGAGCTCGCTTCTGATAAACTGACGGGTGTCATAGGCCTTTTGGCGGACGAGACCCAAAAGGCCTCCGTCCCCCTCTTCCGTCTTTATCTTTCCGTACGGAAACACGCCGATGTATATGTCGCGCGACCTTCTGTCGATGGCATAAATCTTCCCGCTGAAAGTGATCCTGTCATTGATGTTTCCCTCGAAAAACTTGGATGAGAGTCTGAGTTTCCTCCCCTTAAGCTCCCCCTCTGTTATCTTTACGATGTATCTGTTAGTGCCCGCATCCGTCCGCGGTTCAATCTCAATTATCCGACCGGTCATCGTCTGTCTGGTGCCCGCAAATTTCTGTGCGGGCTTCTGGTGGAGTTCGGTCTTGAGGCAGAAAAGAGCGCAGGCAAAAAAGACCGATGCCAGCACATATGACATGGTCCGGTCACGGCCGACGCCGAGCGCGATCATCGCTCCCAGCAGAGCTGAAAAGCCCAGTACTACGGCAAAAAGTTCGCCTGTAAGACCGGCCAGCAGGAGAGCCCAGAGCATTGAAAATCCTATTTTAAAAAGCGGTACGGACATAAAAAAGGCAGCCCCTTCCGGACTGCCTTTTTATTCGTTTTTAGCCCGGAGGCCAGGTCATATCCCTGCCGCCGATGATATGGAAGTGGAGATGAGGTACGGACTGCTGTCCGCGCTCGCCGATATTGGAGACTACTCTGTAGCCCTCCCCTGCTATACCCTCATCCGCAGCAATCTTCGGGATGACAGTGAAGATATGGGCGACGATTTCCTTGTTGGAGTCGTCAACTTCGTTTACCGACTGAATGTGGGTCTTCGGTATTACGAGGACATGTGTCGGGCCCTGGGGATTGATGTCGCGGAATGCGTAACAGATATCATCCTCATAGACCTTCGTTGAAGGAATTTCGCCTGCAACTATTTTACAAAAAAGGCAATCCATAAACAGTTTTCACTCCTTTTTCAGCTTTGTCAATGACTTAGGTATGAATGGTCGGGTTTTCCGTATGAACGGTATTTATATCATCGATTTCAGTGCGTCTTCGGCAGAGGCGAGAGCCTCATCGACCTTGCTTAAATCCTTGCCGCCCGCCATGGCGCTGTCGGGCTTTCCGCCGCCTGAACCGCCTGCAACCTGTGCTACCGCACGGACAATGTTTCCGGCGTGCGCGCCCTTCGCTACGGCATCCTTACCGCATGCGCAGGCGAAGCTGAGCTTTTCTCCGCAGACCGATGCAAATACGGCAACAAGGGAAACATCGGCCTCAACGGCGCTGTCCGCCATTGTGCGGAGGTCTCCGCCCTGTACTCCGTCAGCCTTGGATGTGACGAGTTTCAGGCCGCCGACATCCTTCGCATCACCGAGCATGTCCTTTGCGCTCTCGGCGGCAATCTTCGCGCCGAGCGCCTCAACCTGCTTCTGGGCATCTTTAAGCTCGGCAACAGTGGCTGCAGCCTTGGTGTCGATGTCTTTTACGTTTGAAACCTTGAGAGCCGCGGCGGTCTTCGCTATGAGCTCATCATTCTTCTCAATATACTCGAGAACACCCGTGCCCGTTACGGCCTCAATTCTTCTGATGCCCGCGGCGACGGATGATTCGGAAATAATCTTGTAAAGTCCGAGTTTGCCGGTGTTATCAACATGTGTGCCGCCGCAGAACTCAGTGGAGAAATCGCCCATCTGTACGACGCGTACAATATCGCCGTACTTCTCTCCGAAGAGGGCCATGGCGCCTATCTTCTTGGCCTCTTCTATAGGCATCTCGGTCATTGTGACACAGAGGTTCTCAAGGATCTTCTCATTGACCTTGTCCTCAACCGCCTTTATCTCCTCAGCAGTCATTGCCTGGAAATGAGAGAAGTCGAAACGTGAGACTGTCGGGGATACGAATGATCCGGCCTGCTCAACATGCGAGCCGAGCACCTCACGGAGCGCAGCCTGAAGAAGGTGCGCAGCGGAGTGGTTTCTCATTGTTGCGAGGCGAAGCTGCTTGTCGACATCGGCCGAGACATCGAGGCCGGTCTTTACGAGACCGTCAGTGGCCTGTCCGACATGGAGGTAAACACCGTTTGCGGTCTTGACCGTATCTTCAACCTCAAAGGTGAAGCCGTCGCAGCTGATGGTACCGACATCGCCCACCTGTCCGCCGCTCTCGGCATAGAAAGGAGTACGGTCAAGTACAAGAGCGACCTCCTCGCCTATCTCGGCTGACTCAACGCACTCGGAGCCTTTGACAATTCCGAGCACTTTGGCCTTCGCGGAGAATTCCTCGTAGCCGAGGAACTCAGTCTCGGCAAAGCCCTTTGTGACATCGGCATTGCCCTTCCAGGCCTCGGCGACCGACTTGGCGGCAGCGTCTGCTTTCGCGCGCTGCTTCTGCTCGCCGAGGAGCTCCTTGAAGCGTGCCTCGTCAACGGTCATGCCGCGCTCTTCGAGCATCTCTTTCGTCAGGTCAATCGGGAAACCGAAGGTATCCTGAAGTTTGAAAGCGTCCTCACCGGAGAGCACCTTTGACTTCGCATTCTCTATGAGTTCAGTCAGCATCTGTGTTCCGGTGTCTATTGTCCTGTTGAAGTTCTCCTCCTCGGCGCCGATGACCTTCATGATGAAGTCATGCTTCTCGACGAGGTTGGGATATGCTTCCTTGTTCTCTGCTATTACGACCTCAGCTACATCGCAGAGGAAGGTATGGTCGATACCGAGAAGCCTGCCGTGACGGGCAGCACGTCTGAGGAGTCTGCGGAGGACATATCCGCGGCCTTCGTTCGAAGGCATGACTCCGTCACCGACCATGAAAGTGGTCGAGCGGATATGGTCCGTGATTACGCGGAGAGAAATGTCGGACTTTTCATCCTCCTTGTACTTCACTCCCGCAATCTCGGATACTTTGCCCATTATGTTCTGGACTGTGTCGACCTCGAAAATATTGTCGACATCCTGCATTACGCAGGCGAGTCTTTCGAGGCCCATGCCCGTATCTATGTTCTTTGTGGCGAGCTCGGTGTAGTTACCCTCGCCGTCATTGTTGAACTGGGAGAAAACATTGTTCCAGACTTCCATATACCTGTCGCAGTCGCATCCGACGGCGCAGTCAGGTTTGCCGCAGCCGTACTTCTCGCCGCGGTCGAAATATATCTCGGAACAGGGTCCGCAGGGGCCTGCGCCGTGCTCCCAGAAGTTGTCCTCTTTGCCGAGTCTGACGATGTGTGAGGGATCCACACCCACTTCGTTGACCCAGATGTCATATGCCTCGTCATCATCGAGATAGATGCTGGCATAGAGTCTGTCGGCGGGGATTGCAAGCACCTCGGTCAGGAATTCCCAGGACCATGCACATGCCTCATGTTTGAAATAATCCCCGAAAGAGAAGTTACCGAGCATTTCAAAATATGTGCCGTGGCGCGCGGTATGACCGACGCTCTCTATGTCGGGTGTTCTTATACACTTCTGACATGTCGTTACACGGTTTCTCGGCGGTGTAACCTCGCCGGTGAAGTATTTCTTCATCGGAGCCATACCTGAGTTTATGAGAAGAAGGCTCTTGTCACCCTGAGGTATAAGCGAAAAGCTCGGCAGCCTCAGGTGGCCCTTGCTTTCAAAGAAGCTCAGATACTTCTCACGAAGTTCATTAAGTCCTGTCCATTCCATTTTAGGTGTTCTCCTTTATTCCCAGTTCGATTAAGTATCTTGACAGCGCGTCCTGCCAGGGAGGCAGGCGCCTGAAACCCGCTTCATCAAGGGATTTCTTCGAAAGCCTTGAGTTTAAGGGCCTCGGTGCGGGAGCATTGTAAGCTGCGGTCGTGGTCGGTCTTATAACGAGCGACTTGCCGGACTGCTTTACAATCTCCTGCGCAAAATCATAGAAACTGCAAAAGCCCTCATTCGTGGCATGGTAGACCCCGTATTTGTCGGACTCAATCATGTCACAGAGAAGAGGAGCCAGATCTCTTGTATATGTGGGCGATCCTATCTGGTCGTTCACCACACTTATCTTTTCCTTGCGCTCGGTAAGTTTCAGAATCGTCTTGACGAAGTTCTTTCCGTTCTTTCCGAACACCCAGGATATACGCACAATAAAGTACTTCTTGCAGAGACTGCGTACCATCTCCTCACCGGCGAGCTTTGATACGCCGTACTCCTGGAGCGGACCCTTACGGTCCCCGACCTCATACGGCTTGTCGCCGGTGCCGGGAAAGACATAGTCCGTGCTCACATAGAGAAGCGGTATGTCGAGGCGCGCACACTGCTTCGCAAGGCCGCGCGTGGCGGAGACGTTTATGTCGTTGCATTTCTTCGTCTCCTCCTGCGCCTTGTCGACAGCGGTGTACGCCGCGCAATGCACGACCGCGTCCACGGTGTGACGCTCAAAATACTCGATGATCTTGACCTGGTCTGTCAGGTCAAGTTTCTCGTGCGTGGGAGCTATCACCCTGTGTCCGCGCCTTTTCAGTTCTCTGGCGACGTCATAGCCGAGCTGGCCCGTGACGCCGGTTACAAGCACTTTCATCATTCAATAACCGTCTTCAGTATTTCGCTCTCGTTTGTATAGAAATCAAGTTCATCCTCAATGTCCGCAAGGAACGGAGCGTTGGCATCCTTTTCGGACAGTACGGGGTTCGTAATACCCCAGTCGACACCTATGTCCGGATCGTTCCAGCGGACACCGGCGTCACATTCGGGCGAGTAGAACTCGTCCACCTTGTACATTATCTCAACGTCATCCGTCAGGGTGACAAAGCCGTGGGCAAAGCCCTTCGGGATGAAGATCTGCTTTTTGTTTTCCTCGGAGAGCTCAACGGCAATCCACTTCTTGTATGTCGGCGAGTCCTTGCGGAGATCAACCGCGACATCCATGATACGGCCCTTGAGACAGGCGAGAAGTTTCGCCTGGCAGCGCGGGTTCTTCTGGAAGTGAAGACCGCGGACTATGCCCTTCTTGGCCGAGTAGGAGCGGTTGTCCTGTACGAACTCGACGTAGATGCCGGCCTCTTCAAGATCGCGCTTGGAGTAGGACTCCATGAAGCCGCCTCTGTTGTCACCGATGGCCTTCGGCGTGATAATCTTCACGCCGGGAAGTTTGACGTCGGTGACCTCCTTCATGAGGCTGCCCTTCCAGGAGGAGTCCGCGTCGCGGCCCCAGTAAGGTCTCTCGCCGAAGTGCGACGAGTAGAGCACCTGTCCCTCCGCGACGCGGCGAAGGTGTTCGCCGTACTTTGACTTGCCGTGAAGGTTTGCGGATTCGAGAAGCTGGTTCTTCGTAATCCAGCGCGAGTTGTATGCTATCTCCTCAGGTGCGGAGATAATGATGTTTTGATTGTTTTCAAGCGTCTTAATGAAGTTTGCCGCATGGTTCAATGCGTCAACCGTTCCGGTGTCCATCCACGCGTATCCGCGGCCCATGAAACGAACCTCGAGATCGCCCGCGTGCAGGTACATCTCATTTATGTCGGTGATTTCAATCTCACCGCGCGCAGAGGGTTTGAGCGATTTAGCGAACTCCACAACCCTGTTGTCATAGAAATACATGCCCGTTACGGCATAGTTCGACTTGGGCTCGGCAGGTTTCTCCTCGATACCCACGACGTTGCCCATCTCATCAAACTCGACTACGCCGAAGTCCTGCGGATTCTCGACATAATAGGCAAAGATGGTGGCCTTTGAGCCGTGCTCCTCGCATGCCGCCGCAGTGGCCTGTCTGAGCATATGGCCGAGGCCGTTGCCGTAGAAGATATTGTCGCCTAAAATCATGGCAACGCTGTCGTCACCTATGAAATCCTCACCGATTATGAACGCCTCGGCAAGACCGTTCGGATGCTCCTGGACAGCATACTCAATGTTGAGACCGAAGAGATCACCCGTACCGAGAAGGTTTCGAAAACGCGGTGTGTCATCCGGAGTCGAAATGATGAGTATGTCCCTTATACCCGCAAGCATGAGCATTGAGAGCGGGTAGAAGATCATCGGTTTGTCATAGATGGGCAGAAGCTGCTTTGAAGTCACGCGTGTAAGCGGATAAAGGCGCGTGCCTGAACCGCCCGCCAGTATGATACCTTTCATTGTCGGCACCTCACTTAAAACGCAATTAGTAAATAATAATGCACAATTTTACTACTTATTGCACTTTTAGTCAATTTTTTATATACTGTTCCTGTACTCATATTTGGTCAATAGAAATGACCCGGGAGGTAAAACATGAAAGTCGCAATCATCGGCGGAGGCGCATCGGGACTTGCATGCGCCATCACACTTAAAAGAGCGGACGAAAATATTGACGTAACCGTATTCGAGAAGTTGGACCGTCCCTGCAAGAAGATTCTTGCAACGGGTAACGGCAGGTGCAACCTCTCGAATTTTGTCGTCTCCGAGGAGTACTACAACGGAGACCACGAAATCATCCATACGGTTCTCGACGAATTCGATGCCGTGGAGGCCCTGCGCTTCTTCTCGAGCCTGGGACTCAAAATCCGTGACGAAGAGGGACGCCTCTACCCCTACTCTATGAACGCAAGCAACGTAGTTACGATGCTTTTGAGTGAGGCAAAGCGTCTTAAAGTCAAAATCAGGACAGACTGTAAAGTAGAAACACTTGACAGCAAGCTGAAAATCAACGGAAAAGACAGATTCGATGCCGTAGTATTGAGCCTCGGAGGCAAGGCCGCTCCCCAGCACGGAACGGACGGCGACGGCTATAAAATCCTTAAAAACCTCGATATCAGGTACAATCCGATAACCCCTGCTCTCGTCCAGATAAAGACGAAGGAGGACTTAAAGGAACTCAAAGGCATACGCTTCAAAGGCGTCCTCTTCCTGCGCGAGGAGAACGACAATGACGACAGCCCGATAAAATTTCAGGAGGGCGAGCTCCTCTTCACCGACTACGGCATCTCCGGCATACCCGCCATGCAGCTTTCAGGCGATGTAGCCCAGATGACCGCAAAAGGCGAACAGCCGCTCCTCAATGTCTGCTTCACACCCGACCTCGGCCTCAAAGACGTCAACAGATATCTTCAGGACCAGCTTGATGCGGGCAGAAAAGGCTCCGAGATACTCTATGGTATCTTAAACGAGAAACTCGCGGACTACATATACAAGAAGAACAAGGGCGACATAAACAAGATCGCTCTCGATGTAATGTCCCTCCCCCTCACCGCAACAGGCACGAAGGGCTACAGGGATGCCCAGGTCACACGCGGCGGCGTAGGCAGTGATGAACTCAATGAACACTCCCTTCAGACAAAGAAGGTTCCGAACCTCTATATCACCGGAGAGCTCCTCGATGTAGACGGCACCTGCGGCGGATACAATCTCCACTTCGCCTGGGGCTCAGGCATAAAAGCCGCAAAGGAGATCATAAACAATGCTTAGAATCTCCGATATCAAGCTGCCCGTCGACCACACGGAGGAGGACCTGAAAACTCAGATTTCAAAGATAATCAGAACCGATGAAATAAAGGAAATAAAGATCTTCAGGCGCTCAATCGACTCCAGAAAAAAGAGCGATATACACTTCGTCTATACGGTAGATGTAGTCTCCGGAGCAGACGAAGCAAAGATACTCAAAAAATCAGACCCGAAAAAGGTAAGCGAAGCAAAACAATATAAATATGAAACCCCGGAAAACAGGAGAACGAGCTCACTCAGGCCGGTTGTGACGGGCTTCGGCCCGGCCGGCATGTTCTGTGCCCTCCTCCTTGCACGTGAGGGTTTGAGACCTCTTGTCATCGAACGCGGGGCAGACGTCGACCGGAGGACGAAGGATGTCAACTCCTTCTGGTCGACAAGGAAACTCAACACCGACTCGAACGTGCAGTTCGGCGAGGGCGGTGCCGGCACGTTTTCCGACGGAAAACTCACAACCGGCATCAAGGATGAGCGGCAGACCAAGGTGTTTGAGGAATTCATACACTTCGGTGCTCCCGAGCAGATAATGTACTCGAACTATCCACACATAGGCACCGACAAACTTAAAGATGTCGTAAAGAATCTCAGGAAAGAGATAATCTCCCTGGGCGGAGAGATCAGATTCAACTGCAGACTCACCGACCTCATCATCTACAACAATGCCATTCAGGGCATAACCTTCATAAACGAGAACGGAAAACAGGAAGATTTTGAGACAGATACTCTCGTCCTCGCAATAGGCCACTCGGCCCGTGACACACTCGAGATGCTCTATGACAAAGGTATCAATATCATTCAGAAACCCTTCTCCGTAGGCACGAGAATAGAGCACCCCAGAGAGTTCATCGACAGGGCTCAGTACGGCGACTTCGCAGGCCACCCGGCACTCGGTGCCGCGAACTACAAGATGGCCTGCCACCCCGAACACGGCCGCGGCACCTACACCTTCTGTATGTGTCCGGGCGGCACCGTAGTCGCCGCTTCAAGTGAAGAAGGCATGCTCGTCGTAAACGGCATGAGCGAATACGCGAGAGACAAGGAAAACTCAAACTCAGCCCTCCTTGTTGGCATAAGCCCTGAGGACTTTTCCACAGACCATCCCCTTTCGGGAATGCACCTTCAGAGAGAAATAGAAAGAAAAGCCTTTGCGCTCGGCGGCGGAGACTACACGGCTCCGGCACAGACCGTCAAAGACTTCCTGAATAACGAAAAGAGCACAAAGTTCGGCGCTGTAAAACCCAGTTGTCCCACGGGCACGGTCCCGAGCGACATAAGGGAAATCCTGCCGGTAAAGGTCACCGACAACATTGCCGATGCCCTTCTCAAAATGGACAAGATGCTCAAAGGCTTCGCCATGCCGGAAGCCGTGCTCACCGCACCCGAGTCCCGCTCCTCCTCACCCGTACGCATAATAAGGGATGACTTCTTCCAGGCATCACGGGGCGACATGCCCCTCGCGGGCCTCTATCCCTGCGGCGAAGGCGCCGGCTACGCCGGAGGCATAGTCTCCGCCGCCGTCGACGGCATCCGCGCCTTCGAAGCCATACTTAAAGATGAATCCCCATACCAGAGCATATGATTATCTTGCAAGACGGCAAAACGCGAATTATAATGAAAAGGCAATAAATTTAGGAGGCGTACTAAATGAACAGCGAGTTTAAAAGACTCAACAACTATCCCTGGGTAGCATTCCACGGATTTGCCGGTTTCGGCGACAACGAAAGATCAATGAAGTACTGCCCGTATTTCGGTTCCTTTTCAACAAGCATTCCGAAACTCTTTGAGAGGTGCGGAACGGAAATCCACACACCTTCAATGAGCGGCTTCACCTCCATGTGGGACAGGGCCTGCGAGGCCTATGCCCAGATAGTCGGCGGCCGTGTCGACTACGGTAAGGTTCACTCAGAGAAATACGGTCATGCCCGCTACGGACGTACATACGAGGCCATGGTTCCCGACTGGGGCCAGCTGGATGAAGAGGGCAAAATCAAAAAGATCAACGTAATCGGTCATTCCTTCGGCGGACCTACAGTCCGTTTCTTCGTCAACATGATGATGGAGGGCTCAAAGGAAGAGATTGAAGGCACGGATCCCGATGATCTTTCCGAGTTTTTCAAGGGCGGACACAAGGGCTGGATTCATTCCTGCACAACCCTTGCTTCCGCAAACGACGGTATCTCTTTCCTCTATGCGATAGAGAAACCCGCTCCCTACATTGCCCAGGCTCTCGTAGCATTTCTTGCAGGTCTCGGCAGCATCCCCTTCGCAGAGTGGTATGACCCTCAGATGGAGCAGTGGGGCCTCGGCCTTCCTCCGGAGGAGAGAAAGTACAGAAAGTTCCACCTCGACTTCAAAAATGCCAAGCGCTACTACTATTCCGATGACTGCTGTCTGAAAGACCTCTATGTCCACACTCAGAGAGAGCGTACAAAGGACTGGAAGACATACGACGACATCTACTACTTCGCATACTCCGCCTGCCGCACTGCACCTGACGCAAACGGCAACTGGCGTCCGGACAAGAAACTGGTATTCTTCATGAAACCCACAGCCATCATCGTCGGCAAGTATCCCGGCAATCCCGAAGACAAAGACCATGCCGCGATCGATGAGTCCTGGAAGCAGAACGACGGTCTTGTCAACACCCACTCCTCAAGAGCTCCCGAGCGCGAGCGCTGGGAACCCTGGCACGGTGAACAGGATATCAAACCCGGTATCTGGTACGACATGCCCACCGAGGAGAAGGACCACATGTCCTACTGCGGCGTAGGAGAATCCAAAGCGGATTACGCAGTATTCTTCTATGACATACTCCGCCGTATTGACAACCTTCCTTCAATGGACTAATAACCCCCAAAAAAACATCACACAAAAAGGACCTCCCCAAAAGGAGGTCCTTCTCATTTTGTCTAAGCCGCAAGAGCGTTAGCATTTACACGCTCTATTACTCTTTTTATTCCCATCCAAACTTTAGCAAGAATTTTATATGTCCCATTATTCTCTCCAATCATTTTTCTGCACAGAGATTATCTCTCCTCAGGTGGACAGATCTTCGGCAGAATTTCAAGGAAGTGCTGACCGATCTTCTCTGCGTCATAACCGTTGGCCTCGCAGATGAACCGGACGGTATCCGGCAGCAGGACGTGGCCCTTTGCTTTCTCTGCTTTGTATTTCTGCCACTCTTCGTAATCTTTATTTGAGATTTGCTTCATAACCTGTCCCTCAATTCCTTCCTAACTTTCTCCAAAACGATATTCTGCTTTGTGATGGTCGGTTTCACATATATCTCCTTTTCATATCCAGCTATCGGATGGATTACATTTGGATCAGGATTCTTCCCGTTCTTGTTTTTGAGTTCACCAGTAATCATTTTTTCTCTCCATTCCAGGTATATGATGTGTATCGGCCTCCGCCGATTTTCTTTATTTCTTCTGCTTCAAGCAATTCAGCGAGCGTTCTCTGAACTGTTATTTGGCTAATATCCGGATACATTGCAAGCAATTCTGATTTCGTTATCTCACCTATATGTCCTTTTATCGTTTCTCTGATGCGGTCTTGCTTTGAGAAACCGCTCGTAACTAAGATGTCGACTCTGTCTGCAAACTCTCTGTATGCTGCTACTATAATTCCAAGCATATACCTTACAAATGGACCATAGTCGTTTTCACCTTCATGCCAATCTACCGAGCTTTTTTGCAAAGCTTCATAATATGTTTCTTTTGTATTTGAAATCAATTTTTCGATACTTATATACTTTCCGACTATATATCCCGAACGATAAAGTAAGAGAAGTGTGAGAAGTCTGCTCAGGCGTCCGTTTCCATCATCAAACGGATGTATTGATAAAAAGTCCAGAATAAAAATTGAGATTATAATCAGCGGGTCCAGGTCATTGTCTGCAAGTGCTTTATCAAATGCCATACACAGACTGTCTACCGCTTCCGGAGTTTCCCACGCTGATACAGGTTTAAATCTGATGAGTTTCGTTCCGTCAGGCAGCTCTTCTTCGATTACATTTTCGCTTCTTTTGAAAACTCCTCCCGGCGTTCCGGTATACTTACAGAGATCCCTGTGAAGCTGAAGAATCATCGAAGGCTTTGCAGTAATGTAATCATAATTCTCATGAATAGTGTTTAACACATCTCTGTAACCTGCTATTTCTTTTTCATCACGCGTTTGCGGCATAGTCTTTTCATTTACAAGTTTTTTTAAGCGCTCATTTGAAGTCTTTATACCTTCAATGCTGTTAGAAGCCTCTGTACTCTGTATTTTGGCCACTTCCAATAATTGATTAAGCGCATCACTGTTCGCATCAATAAACAGGGCTTGCTGTCCCTTATACTCATGAATAGTTGTAAGCATTTTTACAACATCAGGAGTTAAGAGCTTTAAATACTCTCTTTTGAAATCAAACTGTCTCATTTAATTACCTCATTTTGCTTTTAATTTAATCATTTGCCCCCAAAATAATGCAATTAAATTATAGAAGCAAAGATCTGTCTTGTCAAGTTCAATTTACTCATTTTATCGCAAAATGAGTAAATTAAACTGCAAAATGATCAAATTAAAACTCCCTTCGACTGAAGGGAGTTTTTTCTCTATTTCAGTTTCAATTCCAGTATCCTGAGGACACTCTCGTCGAGGCGTTCCATAGGGATCTTACCCTCCTGCACGGCAGTGAGGACGCCGGCGTAGGCCTCGGGCAGGTGCGACGACAGGAGCAGCATGTCACAGCCGGCGTTTACGGCAAGCACGCTTGCCTCGGCGGGGCTGAAGAGCTCCGTTATGGCGCCCATCGAAAGGTCATCGGTCGCGACAAGGCCGTTCCAGCCGAGTTCGCCGCGAAGCTTGTCGGTGACAAGCGCGGCGGAGAGGTCTGCCGGCATCATGTCACCGGTGACCTTCGGACACGAGATGTGCGCCACCATTATTATGTCAGCCCCCGCATTTATTCCGGCGACAAAGGGAACAAGTTCACGGTTTAACATTTCATCCCAGGTCCTGTCGGTTGTCGCGAGACCATAGTGTGTGTCATTTGCGGTGTCGCCGTGACCGGGAAAATGCTTCAGGGTACAATAGGTTCCCGCATCATGGAAACCGGACACCGCGGAGGAGACCATGTCGGCGGCGACATTCGGATTGCCGCCGAAGGCCCTGTTTCCTATTACACGATTTTTAGGATTTGTATTTATGTCAGCCACGGGTGCCAGGTCAATGTCGATCCCGTAGTCTTTCAGATATTTGCCTATGGTTAATCCAACATTGTATGCCCTGGCAGGCTTGCCCGTGGCCGCAATACTTTCCATACTGTCAAAACGTTCAACATCAAAGTTTTCGTTGGCGGCAATTCTCGAGACTCTGCCGCCCTCCTCGTCTATTGAGATGAAAGGAGTAATCTCATTCAGGGAATGAAGCTGCGCGGTAAGCTCCTTCAGCTGATCAGGTTTATCTATGTTCTTTGCAAATATGACGAATCCTCCCACGGGATACTTCCCGTAGAAAGCCTTCATTTCGTCAGATACGGTCTTGACACCCTCAGCGTAAGGGTCAACAAGCTCCTCCGCCGTTTTTGTCTCGTCAATACAGTCAGCGCGCACAAAGAAGAGCTGCGCCACCTTCTCCTCGGTGCTCATTGAGGCGAGAAGTTTTTCGGCATCTGACAGTTCCTTCGCAGTCGTCGTCTCAGGCTCGGGCGGATTGTTGTCAATCCTCGTGCAGCCGAAGAGCAGACAGAGAGAAAGTATTAAAATGATTGAAACAAGTCTTTTCAAAACAATCACCTTTGAGATTATACTACACTTTTTTGCTGTTTGAAAAGTGATAGGTTGACCATTTCGGGCGATTTAAAAATTGATAGCGGCAATTATTTCTAATATAATTAAATCAAACAAACCGATCGGAGAACCGGCATGAAAAAAACTACTCTCATCTACACAGCGATAGTAGCCGTATGCTTCCTGTATACGGGCTCTGCCTACATGTCTCAGATGTACGTACTTACGAACTTCTTTGACGACACAATGGTTGATATCATCACTTCCGGTGTCTACTACATATTACAGGCGCTCGGCATGCTCGCGCTCTTTCTCTGCCTGAGGAAAAAACCTGATGTGTTTGGTAAAAAGGCCCTCTTTGTTGGGTCGTTGGTATTCGGCATCTTCATGATGATAGGCATGCTGATTCTGACAAATCCGGTTCTCATGCTCATCTGCGCTTGCATATTCAATTTCCTCTGCGGCATATACTTCTGCTACTATCTCACAATGCTCGCCGCGAATGTGCCCGGTGAACACCTCGGCCTTTGCTACGGTATAGCCTATGCCCTGGCCTCGGTCGGCACATACCTCTTCTCCCTTATCAAGGGCGGGGAGTTCCTGACCTCGAAGGAAATAATAGCAGTCTACACGATTCTCGCTGCCGTGACCGCAGCGCTTGTCATGTACGCTGATAACATTGCTCCCGAAAAGACAAGGGAAGTCAGAAACGAAAAGAACATAAACTTCCTCATCCCGATAATCATACTGATGACGATTGTCAGCACGCTGGGCTCTTCGCTCTTCCTCTCGATACCGTTTAACGACAGCGTAAACTTCACGCTCGTCCGTGCCTTCTACGGCATAGGCCTCATCGCTGCCGGTTTCATAATTGACAAGAGCCGCTTCATCGGCAGCATTGTCGTCCTCGCGAGCTTTACTTATCCGCTCATCGCCACTGCCCTCCTCACGGGCGGCTCGAGCAACACGGTATACCTCATCATAAGCTACATCTGTATAGGCTTCTTCTCGGTCTACCGTGTCACGGCATTTGCGGACATAGGTCCGCTCTTCGCCTGCGTCGGCCTGATGGTCTCACGTGCGGTTGAAGCTGTGGTCTCAGTCATTTCGATGTCGACTGACATCTCAATCACGACACAGCTTATCATAACCGCCCTCATCTACCTCCCGCTCATCATCCTCTTCATGATAATGACCACAAGAAGAACCGAGCCCGTAAAAGCCGAGCTTACCGACGAGCAGCGCTTTGCTATTTTCTCTGACAATTATGGATTTACGGCGCGTGAAGCTGAAGTGTTCCGCGGCCTCACCGCAGGCCTCACGGACGATGAAATAGCCGCAAACTGTTTCATCTCAAAGAACACTGTCAGATTCCACGTCTCAAACATACTGAAAAAGACAGAGACAGCTTCCCGCACTGAAGCGGTACGTCTCTTCACCAAAAGCTAAGGAGGTCCTCATATGAAGAAACTCTTATCGACAGTCCTCGCCCTGGTCTTCATCCTCTCGTTTGCGATGTTATCGGCAGAGGCAAAAATCCTTCACCAGTGCCACGTGTGTTACGGCACCGGCACTTATAAGTGCGATGCATCTGACTGTGTAAACGGAATGATCGGTTGCGGCAGATGTAACGGCACCGGCACAATCGAAGAAGGAAAAACATGCCCTGACTGCGGCGGCAAAGGCAAAAGAGAGCACGACAGTGAATGGTGCAGATATGCTGTCGCTCACGGCGGACAGTGCCCTGTCTGCAAAGGTACGGGCTTTGAGGGTGACGGTGTAGAGGGTACACCTAATAACGGCTCTTCCAACAGACCTCAGCCCGGCGACGGCATATACAACCTTGACGGTTCCTACTATGTCTACGGCGGCGGTTCATCAGGCGGTAACAGCGGCGGAGATAACGGAGGCAGTTCTTCATCCGACACAACTGCTGCAACAACGAAGGCGGATGAAACTCCGGCTCCCGTTCTTGATCCCAACATCGGCAAGACAGACGTAAAGTATGATCCCGTTGAACTGCCGGGCAACAGGCAGGCAGTAATGTATCTCGGCACACCCGAAATCACGAATGATGACTATGCGGGGACTACCGCAACGGGCTCCGTAAAATATCAGGATATGAATGACAGCCAGAAGGCGGTTTATGACAGTATTCCGGATGAGGACCTCGCTCAGATACTCGGAAATGTTCAGGGCATTATCTCAACCATCAAAGTCGGTGAAGCGGCGGCAGAGTCGCAGAAGTCGGTTGATGCGTTCTTAAACGCCAACAACATAAAGGACTTTAAGGATGCCAATATCCTTCCGATTTCCTTTGACGGACATATTGAAATCGGTTTCCCCGTACAGGTGAGCGTTGAAGTCGGCGAAGATACATTTGACGGTTCAAAGCCGATTCATGTTTTCCATATTAAGGAAGACGGCTCGGTAGTGCAGATTCCGGATGAAAACGTCACCTGGATTGCAAGAGATGACGGCAAGATTTCCAGAGTTGAGTTTTTAACGGACTCATTCTCAGACTTCCTGTTAAGTGATACCGAAGGTCTTGTCGCTCCGGAAACGCTTGACATCGAAACCCCGGACGAGCCGGTAATCACTCCGGGCGCGACCGAGAAATCACACAGTGCCATTAAAATTATCGCAATTGTAATTGTTGCTCTTATCGCAATTGGTGCACTCGTATTCTTCATCCTGAAGAACAGGAAGACTCCGGACCCGATTGATGAGATTAAAGATCCCATTGATGATATTCCCGAGCCTGAAGCTGAAGAAAAGAAAGATGAATAGATAAAAAGAAAGCTCCCTTCTTCAGAAGGGAGCTTTTTTCAGCCCTGCAGTTTAAGGGGGAGTTCCATGTGATTGGCTTCAAGCAATGCTTTGTCCTTCAGGATCTCATCTGCAGTGCCGTCTTTTATTATTTTGCCGTCATGCATGAGGATTACTCTCTCACAGGTGTCGAGAATCATGTCCAGGTCGTGTGAGGCGATGAGTTTCGTCGTTTTAAGACCGTTTATCGTATTGATTATCTTTCGCCTGTTCTCGGGGTCGAGAGCGGACGTGGGCTCGTCCATAAGGATGGCTCTCGGGTGCATGGTGAGGATGGTGGCAATAGCCGCCATCTTTTTTTCACCGCCGGAGATCTTATGGTTGTACTTGTTCTTCAGGTATCCGATACCGAGTTCCTCAAGTACCTTGTCAACCCTCGCTTCGGCCTCCTCTTTTGTGTGGCCGTAGTTGAGCGGTCCGAACATCATATCCTCAAAAACGGTGGGCATGAACATCTGGTTGTCGGAGTCCTGCAAAATGAAGCCTATGGTTTTTCTGACTTCGTCAAGAGTGTCTTTTGCGAGTTTTACATCGCCGACAGTTATCTCGCCTTCATGGGGCAGAAGACCCAGGAGGACTTTCATGAGCGTGGACTTGCCCGCTCCGTTGCAGCCGATGAGACCGACCGACTCGCCGTCTTCAATCTTAAAGCTTATGTCAGTGAGCACGGGGGTGCCCTTCTCATATTCAAAATTTACGTTTTTAAACTCAATCATGCGAAGACACCTCCTATCAGTTCAGTGATGTTTATGAGCCGGGCGAGGACGAAAGCGGCGATGCAGACGAAGAAGAACAATGCGTCTCTGACATTCAGTTTTCGCTGAGCCGCGTAAAAGAACTCGCCCTTAAATGCGCGCAGTTGCATGCTCGAGTAGAGTTCGTTCGCCCTGTCCATCGAGCGAAGCAGCAGCTGTCCGAGGAAGGAGCCCCAGGCTTTGGGGGCTATACCGTTTTGTCCGGGCGCACGGAGCTTATATGCGTCCGTCATTATCGCAACCTCTTTTACAAGCACGCTTATGTACCTGTATGTCAGCAGGAGCAATGTCACCAGAACACTCGGAATATGCATTTTCCGCAATGCGGCGCAGAGCCCGTCGATTGGCGTGGTGGCCACCATTATGAATGAGGCCATGAGAGCAAAGACGCCTTTCATCATCAGGGTGACCATTGAGATGAGACCCGCCTTGCCCTCAAAGATGGGATTGAAAATACCTACCATCAAAACGAGCGGAAGCACCAGCCTCAGTTTCCAGAAGCAGGTGCTTATCGGTATACCGGCGGTACTGAACATGATTACCGGGAAAAGGAGCATGATGAAAAGTCCGGTAAGGTCATATTTGGAAAAGGATACCACACAGTATATATATGCTATTGTGACGAGAAACTTGACGAGCGGATGAAGCTTGTGGACGGGTGAGGTACCGGCCGCAAGCTCATCCATATCGTGGAGTTCCTTTAAAGCGTTATTCGCCTTGTTTGTTGCTTGTTTCAACTTTTCCCTTCTTTACGAGTTTCGGCACACCGACAACAAGCAGGATTACGCCGGCAACAAGTGCCATGCCGACTATACCTGATGTAGATGTACCTACTGCAGAATCACTGCCCTTGAAGGCATAGTCAGGAAGGAATGCGAGTTTTTCCTGAATTCCCGCAGCTTTATCAGCAGCGTTACTCTGTACGCCGTAGTTCTCTTCATCGAGACCCATATTCGCGCTGTAGCCGCCGTCCTTATTGCCGAAGAGTGTCCACTC